>JBAXRL010000565.1:0-2783 GCA_037131205.1 Actinomycetes bacterium
GTGACGTCTTCGAGGACCGCCTCGAGGCGATGAAGAAGGCCAGGGGCGCCGCCTTCGACACCGACCTCACCGCCGACGACCTCAAACAGCTTGTCGCCGAGTTCAAGGCCGCGGTCAAGGAGACCACCGGCGGCGACTTCCCCGACGACCCGCGCGCGCAGCTCTGGGGCGCCATCAGCGCCGTCTTCGGCAGCTGGGGCAACGACCGCGCCATCGCCTACCGCCGCATGTACGGCATCCCCGACGACTGGGGCACGGCGGTCAACGTGCAGACCATGGTGTACGGCAACACCGGCGACGAGAGCGGCACCGGCGTCGCCTTCACGCGCAACCCCGCCAGCGGAGAAAACGAGTTCTACGGCGAGTTCCTCGTGAACGCGCAGGGCGAGGACGTCGTCGCCGGGGTGCGCACGCCGCGCCCGGCGGTCGAGCTCGAGGAAGTCTGGCCGGACGTCTATGCGCAGCTCATGGACATCCGCAACACGCTCGAGTCCGAGATGCGCGACATGCAGGACTTTGAGTTCACCATCGAGAAGGGCCGCCTCTTCATGCTGCAGACGCGCAACGGCAAGCGCACCGGACTCGCGGCGATCCGCATCGCCGTGGACATGGCCGACCAGGGGCTCATCACGCCGGACCAGGCCCTCATGCGCATCGAGCCCGAGCAGCTCAATCAGCTGCTGCGGCCGATCTTCGGCCCCGAGGACAAGCTGCGGGCGGTCGAGGAGGGCCGGATCAAGGCCAAAGGCCTGCCCGCCGGCCCCGGCGCCGCCTCCGGCCGCGTCGTCTTCAGCGCCGCCGACGCCGAGGCCTGGGCGGCGCGCGGCGAGCAGGTCCTGCTGGTCCGCGACTTCACCAGCCCCAAGGATATCCGCGGCATGGACGCCGCCCAGGGCATCCTTACGGCGCAGGGCGGCATGACCAGCCACGCGGCGCTCGTCGCGCGGCAGATGGGCAAGGTGTGCATCGTCGGCTGCAGCGCCCTCGACATCGACATGAAGGCGCGCACCTTCAAGGCCGACGACGCGACGGTCAACGAAGGCGACTGGATCAGCATCGACGGCTTCACCGGCGAGGTCATCCTCGGCCGGCTCGAGACGCGCCCGCCCGAGGTTCTGCAGGTGCTGCTTGAGAAGACCATGAAGGCCGAGGAGTCCGGGTCGTACAGGTACTACGCCGAGATCATGGAATGGGCCGACAAGACGCGTACGCTCGGCGTGCGCACCAACGCCGACCAGCCTGACCAGAGCAGCGACGCGATCGCCTTCGGCGCCGAGGGCATCGGCCTCTGCCGCACCGAGCACATGTTCTTCGGCGGCGAACGCATCATGACGGTGCGCGAGATGATCCTCGCCGACGACAAAGCGGCGCGCGAGGCGGCGCTGGCGAAGCTCCTGCCGATGCAGCGCGACGATTTCGCCGGCATCTTCCGCGTGATGGGCGAGCGCCCCGTGACCGTGCGCACGCTCGACCCGCCGCTGCACGAGTTTCTGCCGCACGACGACATCGACACCAGCGAGACGGCGACTGCCCTCGGCATCGGCGAGGACGTCGTCAGGGCCAAGGTCGAAGAACTGCACGAGAGCAACCCCATGCTCGGCCACCGCGGCTGCCGCCTGGGCGTCGCCTACCCCGAGATCACGGCCATGCAGGCGCGCGCCATCCTCGAGGCCGCCTGCATCGTCAAGAAGGAGGGCGTGGACGTCCACCCCGAGATCATGATCCCGCTGGTCGGCGTCAAGAAGGAGCTCGAGGACCAGGCGGCGGTCGTGCGCCGCGTGGCCGCGGAGGTGTTCGCCGAGCAGGGCGTGACCGTCGACTACCTCGTCGGCACCATGATCGAGATCCCACGGGCGGCGCTCACCGCCGACAAGATCGCCGAGGTCGCCGAGTTCTTCAGCTTCGGCACCAACGACCTCACGCAGATGACCTTCGGCGTGAGCCGCGACGACGCCGGCAAGTTCCTCCCGCTCTACGTCTCCGAGGAGAAGGAGATCTGGCCGGCCGACCCGTTCGCGACTCTCGACCAGGAGGGCGTCGGCCAGCTCGTGGAGATCGGCATCGAGAGGGGCCGGGCGACGAGGCCCGACCTCAAGATCGGCATCTGCGGGGAGCACGGCGGCGACCCCGAGAGCGTCAAGTTCTGCCATCGCGCCGGGATGAACTACGTGAGCTGCTCGCCGTTCCGCATCCCTGTGGCGCGGCTCGCCGCGGCGCAGGCGGCCATCGAAGAGCGCAGCGAGCTCACCCTCGAGAAGTAGGCGAGGGAGCCGCGTGGCCAGGCTGGGCGGCGAGATCGCGACGGTGCTGGCGGACGGGCGCGAGCTGCGCGTGCGGGACGCACGCGCACGGGACGCCCGTCCGCTGGCCCGCCTCCTCGACGCCGTGGCCGCCGAGCCGAGCGTCACGCTGCTCATGATGCCCGGCCAGTTCGGCGCCGGCGTCTGGCGGCGGCGCATCGGCGACGCCGTCGCCGACCCGCGCTGCCTGCAGCTCTCCGCCGAGCTGGACGGCGAGCTCGTCGGCAACCTGGGCTTGCGCCCTGAGCCTCACCCGTGCTCGGGGCACATCGCCTGGGTCGGCATGTCGGTGGGCGAGAGCTGGCGCGGCCTCGGGGTGGGCGGCGCGCTTCTCGAGGCCTCCGCCACCTGGGCGGGCGCGCACGCCGTGCGCAAGCTGGCGCTCGGGGTCTTCCCCGAGAACCGGCGCGCCATCGGCTTCTACGAACGGCACGGGTTCGTGCGCGAGGGGCTGCGCCGCGCGCAGTACGACCGCGCCGGGCG
>JBAXRL010000566.1:0-2781 GCA_037131205.1 Actinomycetes bacterium
GCATGGCCCTGTTTCTCACCCAGACCTGCAACCTGCGCTGCCTCTACTGCTACGGCGACGGCGGCGAGTACGGCGAGCGCGGCCTGATGGACGCCGAGACGGCCCGCGCCGCGGTCGACTGGCTGCTCGAGAGCTCGCTCGAAGCCGAGAAGGTCCACATCAGCTTCTTCGGCGGTGAGCCACTGCTCGGCTTCTCCTTGCTGCGAGAGGTGGTGGCCTACGCCAGGAAGCAGGCGGCCGCGCGGGGCAAGGTGGTCAGGTTCAACCTGACCACCAATGGCACCCTCCTCAGCGACGCGGTCATCGCCTTTCTCGCCGATGAGCAGATCGAACCCCTGATCAGCTTCGACGGGCCTCCCGAGATCCATGACCGCCAGCGCCCTTTCAAGAACGGCCGCGGCTCCTACGCCCGCGTCTTCGCCAACGTCCAGAAGCTGCGCCAGAAGGTCCCTCAGCTGACGGCCCGCGCCACGGTCTACGGTGACGCCGACCCCATCGCCATCCGCGAGGGGCTGGATGAGGTGGGGTTCGCCACCTGCATTCTGTGCCCCGCGTCGCCGGTGCTCTTGCAGGGCGCATTGAAGGAAGACGCCTCGCTCTGCGTGGAAACGGCGGAGCGGATGCTGGCCTACCGCCGCGCGGAAGTGGCCGCGCTGTTCGGCGCCATCGCCGAGCGCCGCCTCGACCCCACCAGGCCGCCGCCTGGACTGTTCCAGCTCGCCGCGCTGGCGGACGGCCGCACGCGCCGTGCGACCTGCGGCGTCGGGCGTGGACTGCATGCCGTGGCCGTGAACGGCGACGTCTATCCTTGCCATCGCTTCGTGGGCCTGGAAGAAGCGCGGCTCGGCCACATCAGTGAGTACCGCGCCGGCGCGCTCAACGATTACCACCGCGCCGTTGTCGAGAACCTGCCGCTCTGCCGCAACTGCTGGGCGCGCTACTTCTGCGGCGGCGGCTGTTTCTACCACAACCGGGCCTGCACGGGAGACATGCACCGGCCCGACCCCCTCTTCTGCCACGAGACGAAGACGGTGTGCGAGGACCTCATCCACGGCTGGTGCACACTGAGCGAAGAGGACCAGACCTACGTGCAAGAGCAAGTGGAGGAGCTGGGCTCAGAGCTGAGGCCCTGACGAGCGACCGCCACCGACGGAGGAGGAGATCATGGACGCGCACGAGAACCCGCTGCAGAGCATCATCGCGAAGTGCTGGGAGGACGGGGCCTTCAAGGAGCGTTTGCTGGCCGATCCGGACGCGGTCCTCAAGAACGAGGGCGTCGAGATCCCGGAGGGCGTGACCATCAACGTGGTGGAGGACACGGCGCAGGTGCGCACGCTGGTGATCCCGGCGCCGGCGGGAAGGATGGACGACGCAGCGCTGGATGCGATCGCCGCAGCCGGCGGTGGTGTGGCCGCGTGCACGGCCGATTGCTGGCTGAGCGGCATGGGGAACCTCTGGTGATTCCGCGACACGCGGCCGCTTGGCAGTCCATGGCGGTCCGCCTCACGCCGGCGCTCGCGGAACTGCGTCTTGCTGGCGCGCGTCAGGTTGTGCAGGGCGCGGATCGGCTTGGGCGGTACGAAGCTCGCTCCGCGCAATCCTGCCTCCAGCAGCCGGCAGAGCCAGGCGGCGTCGCGGACGTCGGTCTTGCGGCCCGGCGCCGGCTTCACGTGCCGGGCTGGAGTCGCTCTCTCTGGGGCGCGTGACGACTCACTGAGGCTCCGGCGCGGTTTCCGGCGGACGCGCCCGGACGGAGGTCCATGCGGGAGGAAGGAGATGGCTGGCGAGGAAGGACTCGAACCTTCAATCCCCTGATCCAGAGTCAGGTGCCTTGCCAATTAGGCCACTCGCCAGCGATGCCCAAGGGGCAGCCAGAGTGTACCGCGCGACGAGACCCTCCTCAACCGTGGCGCAGTATTGGAGCAAATGACGGCAGCGGCCAGGCGGGCGGTCTGGCGGCCCCGCCACGGCAGCCGGCTGGCGCGCTCAGGCCTTGTCTTGCCGCCCCTGCGCCTGCAGCTTCGCCCAGGTGTCCCTGAGGGTGAGCGTGCGGTTGAACACGAGCGCCCCGGGCGCCGAGTCCCGGTCGGGGCAGAAGTAGCCGAGACGCTCGAACTGCACGGTCTCGCCGGCGGGCACGTCGGCGAGCGACCGCTCAACCAAGCAGCCCCGCAGCACGGTCTCGGAGTCCGCGTTCAGATCCTCGAAGAGGTCGCGACCGTCGGCCCCGGGGTACGGGTCCGTGAAGAGGTAGTCGTAGAGCCGGACCTCCGCGGGCACGGCGTGCGCGGCCGACAGCCAGTGGAGGGTCGCCTTCGGGCGGCGGCCGTCGGGAGCGCCGCCGCCGCGCGTGTCCGGGTCGTAGGTGCAGCGCAGCTCCACGACCCGGCCGTTCGGGTCTTTGACGACCTCGGTACAGGTGACGAAGTACGCGGACCGCAGCCGCACCTCCCGGCCGGGAGCCAGGCGGAAGAACTTCCGCGGGGGCTCCTCCATGAAGTCGTCGCGCTCGATCCAGAGCTCGCGCGCGAAGGGCACCCGGCGGCTCCCGGCGGACGGGTCCTCCGGGTTGTTGACGACCTCCATCTCCTCGGTCTGCCCCTCGGGGTAGTTCTCGACGACCAGCTTGAGGGGGTCGAGCACGGCGAAACGACGGGACGCGGTGCGGTTGAGGACGTTGCGCACCGCGTGCTCCAGCATGCCTACCTCGACGACGCTGTCGGCCTTGGCGACGCCGACCATCGCGACGAAGTCGCGGATGCCCTCGGCGGGGAAGCCCCG
>JBAXRL010000567.1:0-2775 GCA_037131205.1 Actinomycetes bacterium
GTGAGCGCCTTGGCGGGGTTCGGCGGCACGATCGTGAAGGCGAGGCTCGCGCTCCAGGGGCCGGCGCGGCCGGCCTTGCTGCCGCGCACCTTCCAGGTGAGATCGACGTTGGCGGGCAGGGCGAGGGTGCTCGTCCAGGCGCGCTGCTTGAGGCCGGTCCTCGTGAGCAGCAGGGTGCTGCCCTCGTAGACGCGCAGCTCGTACCTGGTGGCGCCCTTCGCCGCGCTCCACGTGAAGGTCGGGGTGGCCACGGCGATGGCGCCGCTCGGCGCCGCGGCCGTGGGCTTGCCGGGGCGCGCGCCTTTGCTGATGCCCTCGTGGCCGGCCGCCAGGGCGCTGCCGGCGAGGAGCAGGGCAGCGAAGAGCGCCAGCATGAGTGTCGCGGTCAGCGCCAGAGGCGGACACCCTCGTACCCTTCTCGCGGTGGTCCCCATCTCTTCCTCCTCAAGCCGCTGGGCGGGGATGTGAGGTGAGTATTGCGCGGGTCGCGGCGTCGCGCAACGGCGGCGTAGGCCTACAGTCAGGGAGAAGGCAGGCGCCGCCGAACCCCCGCGTCTGCGCCAGCGGTTCAAGCGGCCTGCGCGGGACGCGCGCGTAGTCCCCGCTATCGCGCGCGAGGCCTTGCCCCTGCATGGATCACGCCATCCTTGGCGTAGCCTCACTGGACGCCAACGGCGAAGTTCTGGCCCGATGCCGAGCCCACCTCGAGCTCGGACGAGCTCCAGCGGTGGTCGGCCGCATTGCCGCCGATCGCCGGGCGGCTGACGTCCAGCGTGTTCAGCTCATCCTTGACGGGCAGCTACGAGTAGGTGCCACCGCCACGGGTCTTGCCGGCACGCGCGTTCAGGAAGGGGTAGTCAGTCATGGACGCACGATCAGAAGGACCGGACGGCACGCACATAGCTCGGGCCATTCTTCGCATAGGCGTACTGGCTGCTCAGGTCGAAGGCCTGGGTCCACGCGGTGCCCGCATCGAACTCGGACGAGCTCCAGTAGTAGTTGGGTCCAAAGCCGCCGATCGCGTCCTGGTTGAGAAACAGCTCGTTCAGCTCATCCTTGCTCGGCAGGTACCAGTCGGTGTAGCCGCCACCGTCGTAGGCTCTCGTCCAGCCCGCCGCGTAGCTCGCAGCAGGCGCTCCCTGCACGGCGACGATCGCGTCGCTGTTGGCCAGGCCCGTGCCCAGCGCCGTCCCGGACGCGCCGGTGACCACGTCGCTGCCGTTGTACCAGCGAAGGCCGGTTGCTCGATCGGCCGGGGCGGCGATCAAGCCGTGCGTCTGTCCGGCGACATAGCCGGGGTCAGCCGGCCTGAGGATGTAGGCGACCTTGCCGCCCTGATACACGTCGCCGATCGCGAGAGCGACCTTGAACGGGAGGCTCCCGCTCCAGGAGCCGTTGCCGGCGGCGTTGCCGGCTCGCACCTTCCAGGTGAGGTCGACGTTCTTGGGCAACGCGGTGGTGCTCTTCCACGACGCCTTCGTGAGGCCGGTCCTCTTCAGCACCTGGGCGCTGCCGTTGTAGACGCGGACCTCGTACTTGGTGGCGCCGCTGGCCTTGCTCCAGGTGAAGGTCGGCGTGGCACTGGCGATTGTGCCCGTGGGCGCCTTGGCGGTCGGCGTGCCCAGTGCTGCGGACGCGCTCGCCGGCACCGCGGCGGCGAACAGCCCCCACAGCAAGAACAGCGCAAGCAAAGCTCCGGGTAGCGACGCGCGGCGTGAGCGCGTCGTCCTGCCTCGCTCCGCTCCCTCAGCAGGGCGCTTGCGGTGACATGCGATCATGGCGTTCCCTTCAGTAGCTCGCGGACGGCGCGTGCCGCCGCAGCGGGTACTATGGGTCTTCCCTATATAGGTGTGTTTCTACCGACTTTCTCTACTTCTGTTGGACACGCGCGGTGAGCATCTTCACGCCCGCACAACGCGGCAAGGAGCCCCGACGTCGAGCTGCGCGGGATGCTGGACTCCACGCGGCGCGATGCCGGCGCAGAAGTCCTCCGGCCTCGCCGACCGCCGCTCAGCGCCGGGAGGCGAAGCCGAACCCCGGCGCCTGCTCGAGCGGCTCCAGCGGGCTGCGCGGCACGCCGGCGTGGGCGTCGCCGTGATAGTCGCGCGGGGCGACGTCGTTGGGCCCCGCGGGGTACAGCAGGCTGGCCAGTGCCTGGATGTGGTCGCGGCCGACGCCGAGCTCGAACTGGCCGCCGCCGTAGAGCTCCATGCCGGCAGCCTGGGCGCGCTCGACGCAGTCGAGCAGCGCGCTGACGCTGCCGAAGCGCGACGGCTTGATGTTGAGGTGGCGCAGCACCTGGGGCCGTCCGGCAAAGGCGCGTGCCGAGACCGCTTCGACGTCGGCCCAGGAGTGGATCGGCGCGTCGAAGCTGAAGCGCCCCTCCTCCCCGTCCAGCGCGTCGCGGGCAGGGCCTTCAAGGATCGGGTCCTCGAGAATGGCGTCGGGAAAGGCCGCCGCGGCCGCCCGATACTGGACGGGGTCGGGCGGGTTGTCGACCGGCGAGCCCTCGTAGAACGCCTTGAAGTCGAGCACCCGCACGCGACCGCTGGCGGCGATGCGCCTCATGGTCTCGGCGTCCCACTCGGGAGTGGGGTCCAGCTTGAACTCGAGCGCCGGATCCACCACGAGCCACGGCGTGATGTCGAGGCGCGTACTGACGGCGAAGCGCAGCGGCAGATACTCGCGGCCGAGCGCCGCGCCAAGCGACTGGCCCTGCTGCCGCAGGGCCAGGTCCAGCGCGGCGCTCTCGAAGGCCCAGCGCCGGTAGAAGCG
>JBAXRL010000568.1:0-2768 GCA_037131205.1 Actinomycetes bacterium
CTTCGGGAGGCCTCATGCGGGTGCTCGTGGTCGGCGGCGGCGGCAGGGAACATGCCCTCGTCCACTCCTTCGCTCAGTCAACCCTCGCCGAGCGCATCTTCTGCGCCCCCGGCAACCCCGGCACCGCCGAGGTCGCGGACAACATCGGCGTCGGCGCCGAAGACCTGCCGGCGCTCCTCGACTTCGCCAGTCGCGAGCAGGTCGACCTCACCGTCGTGGGCCCCGAGGCGCCGCTCGTGGCCGGCATCTGCGACCTGTTCGACGAGCACGGCCTGGCCGTCTTCGGCCCCAACCGCGAGGCGGCGCGCCTCGAGGGCAGCAAGGTCTTCGCCAAAGAGGTGATGCGTGACGGCGGCGTCACCACGGGCGCGTACAGCCGCCACGAGACTCCCGAGTCGGCGCTCGCCGCGCTCAGCCCCGACGGCCCTTACCCGCTGGTCGTCAAGGCCGACGGCCTGGCCGCCGGCAAGGGCGTCATCATCTGCAGCGATCACGCCGAGGCAACAGCGGCAGTCGAGAGCTGCTTTGTGGCGCGCGACTTCGGCGCCGCCGGCGACGTCGTCATTATCGAGGAGTTCCTCGCCGGCTCCGAAGTCTCGCTGCTTGTCCTGTGCGATGGCCGCAATGCCGTGCCTCTGGCGCCGGCGCAGGACTACAAGCGCATCTTCGCCGGCGACCAGGGCCCCAACACCGGCGGCATGGGCAGCTACTGCCCGGTCCCCGGCTTCGAGCAGAAGGCCATCGACGCGGCCATGGAACACGTCGCCGAGCCGGTCATCTCCGCGCTGCGCCGGCGAGGCATCGCCTTCCGCGGCGTGTTGTACGCCGGCCTCATCGTCACCGACGCCGGCGTCCAGGTGCTCGAGTTCAACTGCCGCTTCGGCGACCCGGAGACGCAGGCGGTGCTGCCGCGCCTGGACAGCGACCTTCTGGAGCTTTGCGCCGCCGGCGCGTCGGGAGAGCTCGCCAGCGTGAAGGCCGCCTGGAAGGCGCAGGAGTGCGTCACCGTGGTGATGGCATCCGCCGGCTACCCCGCGAGCAGTCACAAGGGCGACGTCATCAGCGGCCTCGCGGCGGCCGGCGCCATGGACGACGTCACCGTGTACCACGCCGGCACGGCGCGGCAGGACGGCGACATCGTCACGGCCGGCGGCCGCGTGCTCGCCGTCAGCGCCCTGGGCAATGGCTTCGCCGCCGCACGAGAGCGCGCCTACGAAGCCGTAGGCAAGATCACCTTCGACGGCGCGCAGGTGCGCGCCGACATCGCCGCGCGCGCGGCGAAGGCGGCGGCCGGCGAGCTTGATCTGTTCCCGGCCGGATTCTCCGGCTGAGCGAGAGGAGCCAGAGGTGGAAGAGGTCCAAACCGAGGTCGAGTCGATCCTCCAGGGCATCCAGATGGAGCCCGTTCTGGTCGGCATAGTCATGGGCAGCGAGAGCGACCGCGAGGTCATGGAGGCGGCCTGCAAGGAGCTCGACGAACGCCGCATCAAATACGAGCTCAACGTGCTCTCGGCGCACCGCGACCCGGACAAGGTCGCGCACTATGCGCGCACCGCGCAGTCGCGCGGCATCAAGGTGCTGATTGGCGGCGCCGGCAAGGCGGCAGCCCTGCCCGGCGTGCTCGCCTCCTACACCAACGTCCCGGTGATCGGCGTGCCCATCAAGACCAGCGACCTCGGCGGGCTCGACTCGCTGCTCAGCATCGTGCAGATGCCGCCGGGCGTGCCCGTGGCCTGCGTCGCCATCAACGGCGCGCGCAACGCCGCTATCCTCGCGGCGAGGATCCTCGACGTCTGAGCTCCAGGGCGGCGACCGCGCGACGGCGGCGTCGGCGGACGCGGCCTTTTCTCGCTGAGAGGGAAGACTCACGCCATGGCTTGCCACGCCTTCAGATCCATGCAGGAGCCGCCACCGTCCGGTGCATACTCGGCGGCCGTCTCGGCAGGACACCTCGTCTTCGTGTCCGCGCAGCTGCCGGTGGACGAGCGCGGCGCGATCGTCGGCGGCTCCGCCGCCGAGCAGGCGCGCCGCGCCCTGGACGCCCTCGGCCATCAGCTCCGTTCCACAGGGCTGTCACTCGACTCCGTCGCCACTGTGACCGTGTACCTGGTGGACGCGAGAGACACGGCTGCCGTGGACGACGCCTTTTTCGCGTTCTTCGAGGAGCCGCGCCCGGCGCGCACGCTGGTCGGTGTAGCATGGGTACCGGGTGGCGCGCGCCTGCAGATCGAGGCTGTCGCCGTCCGCTACTGACCCACGCCGCCGTTGATATGTGGGGCGCCACAGACACACCACACTCGGGGGAGCCACATGCCACACGACCACAGGCCGCCGAGCCCCAGGACGATCTCGACGTTCATCTACCTCGCGGTGCTCGTCATCGGCGTGCTCCTCGCTTTCGTTGCCCTGCGCGCGCTGTTCGCTGGAACACCCGCCCAGAAAGGACGACTCACCATGGACAAGCAGGCTTTTTCCTCAGCAGACGCGGCTCCGGCCGTGGGGCCCTACTCGCCGTGCGTCGGCAGCGGCGACCTCGTCTTCGTGTCGGGCCAGATTCCTCTGGACGCGGCCGGCAAGATCGTGGGCTACACGCCCAAGGACCAGACGCGCAAGTCGCTCGACAACCTGCGCCTGACGCTGACCGCCGCCGGCCTCGGCCTGGAGAACGTGGTCAAGACAACCATCTTCCTGCAGGACATGGACGACTTCGGCGCCGTCAACGAGGTGTACGCGGAGTACTTCAGCGAGCCCTACCCGGCGCGCTCCAC
>JBAXRL010000569.1:0-2767 GCA_037131205.1 Actinomycetes bacterium
CCGTAGGAGGGCGTGGTGACGGTGACGTAGCCGGCCAGGCCGGGGACGTCGCTCACCATGAGCAGCGGCCCGGCGTCCTCGGCGTAGGTAGCGGAGTCCGGCCGCTCGTTGACCGCCAGCCAGAGGTGGCCGACGCGGCTCTGCCACGGCGCGCTGAGCGCCGGGAGGGGATGCAGCTTCTGCGCGAGCAGCATGCTGTCGAGGTAGTGTCCGTTGCCCCCGACCGTCCTGTTCACGAGGTACCTGCGGCCGCCGGCGGTCATGGTGTACGTGGAGCCGGCGCTGCCGTCGGCGTGGAAGCGGCCGTCGGTGCGCAACCGCAGACTGGCCTCCGCCGGCTGCCAGCCGTCCGCGCTGAGCATGGAGAAGATCAGCGCCTGGGGATCGCTCCCAGAGGCCGCAACGCGGAAGACCGCCTGGTTCATCGCCCAGACGCCCTCCATCACGTGCAACTGCTCGTCGGTCGCCTTCTTGACCGGCGGCGCCACCGCGGGGATCGGCTGCGGCAGGCGGCGCAGCGTGCCCTGGTCGACGAGCGCGTGCAGCAGGACGCGTTCACCGAGCGTCTCAAGGCCGCCGGAGCCCAGCGGCGCGACGCCCGTCACGGTCACGGCCAGCCGCGCCTTGGGCGTGACGATGAAGGCCGCGTGATAGTCGATGGAGTCGCCGCCCTTGGCCCAGCCGGTCACTTTGACGGCGCGCAGGCCGGGCTGCGTCACGGTGTCCCAGCCGAGCCCGTAGCGCGCGGCGTTGCTGGGCACAGGATTGAAGCTGAGCAGCGTCTGGTCGGCGCCCATGTCGGCCACTGCCTTCGCAGAGAGGACGCGCGTGCCGTTGAAGACGCCGCCGTTCATCAGCATCGTCGCCAGATTCGACATGTCGGTGGGCGTCGAGTACAGGCCGCCGGAGGCCAGCACGTTGAGGACCTCGAGGGGACGAGCCACATCGCCTCTGTACGCCTTGGCGTAGCTGTCGGGGTCGAAGGGCTCGAGCGGGTAGGCGGAGTGGTCCATGCCGAGCGGCGTGAGGACCTCTTCGTGCACGTACTGCGCGAACGTCTTGCCGGTGACCAGGGGGACGAGCGCCTCGACCAGGGTGAAGCCGTCGTTGCAGTACACGGACATGTACCCGGGCGTGGTCTTGGGCCGCTCCGTGGTCAGGGCGTCCATCATCTGCTGCAGGTACCCGGGGAAGTACGCGCCGGTGATGGCATCGCCGTAGGTGGACCCGGGGAAGCCCGAGGAGTGGTCGAGCAGCATGCGCAGGGTGATCTGCCCGTACACGGGAAACCGCGCCGCGAGTAGGGGCAGGTAGTTCACCAGCGGGGCGTCGAGATCGAGCTCGCCCTGATCGACGAGCTTCATTGCGGCCACCGTGGCCAGCATCTTGCTGACCGAGCCGATGCCGTACATGGTGTCGGGGCCGGGCGGGGTGGAAGTGGCCTTGTCGGCGTAGCCGAACGCCTCCTGCCAGACGACGCGGTCGCCGCTGACGAGCGCCAGCGAGAGGGAGGCGGCGCCGCTCTGATCGAGCAGCGCCTGCGCGGCGGCGCGGCCGTCCTTGATGGTGGCTTTGTACGAGGTGGTCGCCGCCGCCGGGCGCGGAGCGGCGGCCCCGGCCAAAGCGATTCCCGCCGACAGGGCAAAGAGCGCCCCGACGAGAGCCAGGGCGAACAGCGCGCGCAGGGCGCGAGCGACCGGACGATCCTTCATGGCGCGACCTCCAGTGGTCCGAGCGTGACGGCGTCGCGTCCCCGGCTACTCCGGGCGCGCGAGTCGCTGTCGATTGTCCCTGCGAGCATTATCGGCGCCGACTGTACCCAGCGTGAATGGGCTCGCGTCCCACGCTTGCTGGGCAGGGCGCGGCGGCGGGCGGGAGAGCGGCGGGCCGCGGGTCGACATTGCGCCGGATCGCCGGACCGGGGGCAGCCGCCGCGCGGAGCACCCCCGGCGCTGGTTAGGGCCTATCCCAATAGGTCTGCACGCACGGATGCGCCCGTGGACACGTCGCGGATGCGGCCCCTCCCCGGATCCCCACGTAGCTCGGCTACGAGGGAACCGTCACGTGACCGCCCCACTCGGTCCACGAACGCCCCGCACGCACATCCCTATCGGGATAGGCCCTTAGCTCTCCTTCGCTTTTCGGTAGGTTTCCGGATGTGGTGCACCGCCGGGGCGAAGGGAGGCAGCTGTGAGGTCCAGATTCCTTCGTGACCGGCAGCGGCGGGCGTGCTTCGCGGCCGCCGCCCTGCCGGCATTCGTCGTCGCGCTTTCCGCTCTCGCGACGCTCGCGCTTGGCGGCTGCGCCACCGTGATCGACACGAACGAGCCCAACGACGATGTGAACGCCGCCACCGAGCTCGTCGCGGGCACGCCGCTGCAGGGAGTCATCGGTCCCGGCGACTCCGACGTCTTTGCC
This sequence comes from Actinomycetes bacterium, assembly GCA_037131205.1. Lineage (GTDB taxonomy): Bacteria > Actinomycetota > Thermoleophilia > UBA2241 > UBA2241 > CAIXSE01. Next base: position 2,419 of record JBAXRL010000569.1, read on the forward strand.
GCCGCCGCCCCGGCGGGCGGCGCGTCACGCTCCTTCACCGTCACCGTGCGCACCGATGCTCCTCAGGACATCGAGCTGCAGGTGGGGGTCAGCATCCCCGGCGCATGGGAGGGCATCACCTGGCCGGGGTGGGAGGCCGTCACGACGGGCGACCGCGTGGAGGTGGCGGGGACGCTCCGCAAAGGGACGGTGCTCATGTTCCTGAAGGGGACCTCGGGGACCGCCTACTCCATCGGCATCGTCTGGAAGTGACGGCGCGGCCCCGCCGGGACTCAGCCATCGGGGCGCGGCCGCGGGGAAGTCAGTCGCCGGGGCGCCGCCGGGGCGCTGCGCGGCGCCGCCGGGGCGC
>JBAXRL010000570.1:0-2764 GCA_037131205.1 Actinomycetes bacterium
GCCGGTCGCGAATCGCGAACGCATCCACTCGACCACCCCCATGGAGGAATGACCCCGGTGACTGCAAGCGCAGTCGATGAATCCGTCAGGTCCGCACCCACCTGAAGGCATCGTCCACCCATACTACCGGACGGGGGTGACGGAAAGGCCGCGATGTCGGTCATAGGCGCGTGGTACGTTTGCCAAATGAGGAACCAGAACCGCAGCCCACGTGCGACGAGCACTACGCCCAGGTCGTCGCCGAGGCCGAAGGCCCTGCGGCCGTCGCCGAGCTGCGCCTGTACGAGACCAGCTACCGCCTCGCCGGACAGCTCATCGCACGTCGCCGCGAGCTGCGCATGACGCAGCAACAGCTCGCCGCTGCCTCCGGCATCCACCAGAGCGAGATCAGCCGCATCGAGAGCGGCAACGCCAACCCCACACTCAAGACCCTCGGTACTCTCACCGGCGCCCTCGGAGTCGAGCTCAGCATCGCCGAGCGGTAGCCGGCGAGAGCTCCTCTCCCCGCTTCCATCGATTCGCCCAACGTCAACTTGCCTGATGTGACGATTCGGGTACACTGGCTTCAAAGGAACCATCCCGGTGACAAGAGGCCATGGGACTCTTCCGCAAGGATAGCCGGGGTGGTCGCGTTCTCTCCGCCTCGCTATTCCCCAAGCCCCCCGATTGACCGCACGCACCGCTCCACGCGCGAGAAGCTGCGCCGATCTGCCTTCGGCTTCGGGCGGAATACGCACTCTCGAGCTTGTCTCACGTGGTGGAAGCGCAGGGACCTGGAAACGTCGAGGGCACGACCCCGAAGAGCGCCGTCACGACGCCAGATATCTCTCCAAGAACGCGCGCGGACGATAGACCTTCACCCCGCGATAGTCACCAACCCGGAGAAGGTGTTTGTCGCCACTGACTATGGCGGAGCAGCCGGCAGCAATTGCGCAGGCAAAGAACTTGTCGTCCGTCGGATCGTCGCACACAGGTTCCGCCAGGGACGGGGCCACTACGACCTCGCTGTGAAGCGCCACCAGCACAAGAACCGGCGAAAACGAGGTCCCCGCGTACCCGGACTCGAGACGCTCCCCCACCCGTCGGTATTCATCCAGTATCTCCGCCGACACGACCAACCGCAGACGTCCGTGTCGCCACGCACTCAGGATCTCGAACGGTGGGCCGGAGAAGAACACGCCGGAAACAAAGACGTTCGTGTCGAGGACGACCTTCACTTGGCCTTCTTCTCCGCTTGCACCGCATGAGCGACATCCGACCGCTTGAGGCCGGCCTTCCGTGCCTGACGCCTGGCCTGACCCGCCAACTCGTCGAAATCGCTCATTTTGGGTGCCGCCAGGGCCTTGAGAATCACGACCCCCTTATCGCCGATGACGACGAACTGAGTGCCCGCGGTCAGGCCGAGCCTCGTGCGGATCTCCTCGGGGATGACGACTTGCCCCTTGGACGACATCCGGGTCGTAGCCGGATCGGACATCATGACCTCCTCGATCGGCGCCTGTCTTACTGGTAAGACTATTCCCAAATCGGCTGATCGCCAAGAAACCCCTTGCTTCGACAGCACTGCTCCCATCGTCCAGAACATAGCACCCGCCTCTTCGTAGCAGGTGATGGCCATCCGGCGGAACCTGCCGTCGTGGCCGTGAGCTCATGTCCGAAGTGCTGCCACACGACGCGGAAGACGTCGCTTCCGTGCTGCGGGTGATCCGGTTCCAGGACGACTTCGCCTTCCCGATCGACCCATACGTGCTGAGTCAGTTCGCGTCTATCGCGTGGGAGAAGCACACGCCGTGTGATGGTTGCCGTAACCGACCCCTTCCTCTTGCCCGCCTACAGCCGCAACGATGCCCCGCGGGTCGCTGCTGGAGGCCTGCTCAGCAGGGTGGCGTCCTGGCGCGAGTCGCCCACGAGGAGGCTATCGCGCCAAGGACGTCTGCTGACCGGCGTGAGACCATCCGCCGCAGCGGCGTGCATGCTGCGCCGAGGCTGACACATGCCGTGCCACCAACGTCCACCGCGCCCCGTCATCGTCATCCTGTTGCGCGGTGCCGCGGCCGGCATACGCTGACGTCATGAAGACTCCGCGGCTGCGATCAACCCGCCTCCGGCACGTCAAGACTCCACCGCAGAACGGTGGCCAAGCCTTGTCTGATGTCAACTTATGAGTTAACGTACGTCTCACTGTCATCACGAGCAGCACGTGGATCGTCGCCGGACCACCAAGAGATGAGCGCAGGTCGCGGCACCTCGGCGAGGGCATCTTCGAGCTCAAGACGCCTCGAGGGTTTCGCGTCATCGTGTGCAACGAGCTCTGCAGGAAGCCCAAGCCGCGCGAGCTGCGAGGGATCGTCCGACGTGCACACCATCTCCGCGCGGCCTACTTCGCAGACTCGGCCGCCGGCGACATCCTTGTCGAGATAGGAGGGTGATGGCACCGTCTTTCGAGGAGCACATGACGCTGGCGCGGGAGCATCCCGCGTACTGGAGCTACCTCATGACGCTCGAGTTCATCGATTCCCTCGTCGCGGAGATGGACGTCAAGGGCGTCAGCGGCGCAGAGCTGGCCCGTCGCATGGGCACGTCGCGGGCCTGGGTCTCGCGCGTGCTCGCCGGCGAGTGCAACCTCACCGCGGCTACCATGGGCAAGCTCGCCTTCGCGCTCGGCATGCGGGTGACCACGCAGATCGTGCCGCTGGATTCCGCCGTGGCCCACGCCGAGAGCGGCGGCTCCGGCCCTCGGTAGCGTGCCGAGAAACGTCGGGCA
>JBAXRL010000571.1:0-2760 GCA_037131205.1 Actinomycetes bacterium
TCGCGCGAGTCCATCAAGGCGCTCGACCGGCTCAAGGAGCTGCTCGGGCGGCGGGTTTTCTGAACGCGTCGAGGAGGGCTCATGAATCACCTCCGTCTCGTTGCAAGAGTGCTTTCCGCCGGCGCGGCCATGCGCATCCTGTTCGCCCGGGGTCGCGGAGCTCCGAAGGAGGGGCATAACTCCTCCATGGTCTCGCTCAGCACCTGCTGCAGCCGGGAATGGGGTGCTCGCTGTCGTACCCGGCAGCGTGGGCGCAAACGATTCCGCAGGCCACTCCCTCATCGTCCCTTGCTCTGCAGTACGAGGCGCTTCTCGCCGACCTTGCGGGAACGGTCATCGGGGGCTGTGCGCTCGACGTGCTCGGGATCTCGGTGCACAAGATGGGTGCTGCGGCCAAAGCCGGCCGACTTGCCGAAGCACCAGAAGGATTTCGAGGCAATCTCGCGTCAGCTGACGGGCGGGTCTTTGATCCCTGGGGTCCTCAGGCCGTGCGCGTCCGGCTCGCCGGCGGGAAACCGACACTCGCGGGCGACACGCCTCCCGGGTCAAGGCCAAGGCGGTCGCCGCGGTCACGTACCTTCTCCTCGGCACGGAGTCCGTGTGCGGGGTGTCTGGACACCCGCGTCACGACGCGTGCGATAATTCCGGTCGCGACATGGACACGGCGCCAAGAGCCATCGAGTCCCAGAGAGGCTGGGATCGTCCGGCGAGCCACGAGCCTCCAGGGCATGTACGGAGCGCACGCGAGGGCACTGGTACGTTCGCATGGCCGACGAGACGGATGAGCTGGAGGACAGCATGCGGAAGATAGCGATCGTTGCGGGCCTGCTGGCGTTGCTGGCGACGGGGTGCCTGTCAATCGCCTGCGGCGGCGAGAGTGGGAAGCTGCCGGCCACCTTCAGCTCCCCCTCTGCAACGGCGGACAGATTCAAGCTGCAATTTGTGAAGAACACCGAGTACGCCTTCAGAATGGCCTATCCGAGCGGCTGGCTGCATAGTACGTGGCAGAGGGAGGCAGGCAGCAAGAGCGTGACTTCTCTGCAGTTCATGCTCTCCTACGCGGACCCGAAAGGCGCACAAGTCGGGGGCAGCTATGTCGACGCCGAGCAGGTGGCGGTACACCGCCTCAGCAGGGCTGTATCACCCGGCGAGGTGAGCCAGGAGACTGCTACCGACATCATCCACCGCGTGATGCTCCAGGATCTCCCGGGTCTGAGCGTACGCAGCGCCCCGCTCAAGGTGGACGTCCACGGCGACGCGGGCTGGCACGTGGAATACGCATATCGAATCGGGGACACGACGATCTGGGCTCAGTCTATCCTGGTGCTCAAGGGCAAGTACGCGTACTGGGCGACGGGTCAGGCGAGCTCCTACAACATGCGTACGCAGTATGCGACGCTCGCCACCGCGCTCGCCTACTTTCGCGTGGACTAGCCTTCAGCTGAGCATCGCAGCAGAGCGTCGCAGACCAATGCTCGTGATGCTCGGCGTAGGCGTCACCGTCGCTGTCGTCGCCATCGGCATGTACCTGCCGATCTTCAACATGGTGAAGGTCGTCAACGCACATTCCCGCCCCATGCGGCCTCTTCCTGAGCAATCTGTGAGGGCGGAGGTCGCTCAGCTCCGCCTGCGACGCTTGCCCACCGGCGGAGCGGCGAGGGCGCAAGTCAAGCGCCGGCGGAACCTGGGCGCCTGCCGGGGTTCCCTCGCTCCCTTCGGCCTGCAGCCCTGCTTTGCGGCCTTGACGCTGCGCTGTGGCACTCCTCCAGCGGTAGTGGGCCGCGCATCTCGGCGTCGCCTGCGGAACCGAGCAGGGCGTGGTCGCCGGGCCGCTCTGCCCGCAGATGAGCCAACGTGCGGCTGCGACTGGCGCCCGGAGCCGCGAAAGGCGGAGCTCACCGGTACTCGCCGCACTCCTGAACCGCTGGGCTGCCTCTCCTCAGCAAGGCTTCCTCGCTGAGGTTCCAAGCGCGCACTTGCTGCAGTTGCTCCCCCGTAAGCGGCGCGGTGAAGTGCCACTGCCCGCTGATCCGCGCCACCAACACGCCCCTGATCTTGGCGTGGCGGTTATCATGAAGGTCGTGGGTGTCCTCGTCGGTTTCCTGTCCCAGCCGAAGACCATCGAGGCCGTGCGCTTCAGGTGTTCACGCCGGTGTGCCCGACCGCGCTCTGTAGCCGCGGCCCCAGGAGCGCGCCTGAGCTGTCGGCACGCAAGAGATGATGCCTTCTGCCGGCCGCGCCAGAATCGAGGTTGTCATGCCGAGGCTTCGCCTGGCTGGCCTTGAGATCGTCGACCGCCTCCGAAAGGTAGTATCGCGCGACGACCCGGCCCTCCTCGAACAGCTCGCTACCCGCGGAAGATCATGTGGTCGCCACGACGGGGAACAGCAAGCAAACGCGCAGGACAGCCGCCGCCCGGTCACATAGCGCAAGTGGGCACATAGGCCCGCAACCAGAACCTGCTGCACCACATCCTCAAGCGGGTCTCGTACGCCAGCGACCCCTACGGGGACCTGCTGCAGGTCGCCAGTCTGGGGCTGACCAAGGCGGCGCTGCGCTTCGACGCAGATCGCGGCGTGGGCCTCTCTACCTACGCCACGCTCTTCCGTCGTCGGATGTGGTCTGATCTCGACTCGTCCTCGCGCCTTCCTTGACAAGCTGGGCAGGCCGCCCGAGGTGCGCGAGCTTGCCAAGGCGCTCAACACCAACGAAGCCGGCATCCTCGAGGTCATGAACCTCTACGCGCGCATCGACCTGCAC
>JBAXRL010000572.1:0-2755 GCA_037131205.1 Actinomycetes bacterium
AAGTCCGGCCGGCGATTCCGACGGAGGCCAGACGCGTGGCCGCCTTGACCCGGAATGGGTGGCTGGCTTGGCTCGGAACATCCAGCCGCCGCCTGCGAAGTGCCGGCTCGATCTCGCCGTTCGAGCCTGACGCCATGCCGGGCGGGAACTTGAAGTCGCAGGCGAGGCGCTCACGAGCGCCGGGTCTACGGTCTCTGCTACAGGTTCGAGAACCTGACCAAGGGCAGCGGGTTGTCGACCTCGTCGAAAGGCGAGTCCCTCTTGTCCTCCGGTACCGCGGACAGGTCGAGCAGGCCGGGCACCATGTAGGAGCTCCCGGCGCGAATGTCGGGACTTGCCGCGACGTAGTCGTTGAACTGCTTCCTGTCGAGCACGACGACCGGACAGGCAGGGCAGAAGTGGCCGCCGGCGCTGCCCACGAGCCGGCTGTCCAGTGACTTCCCGTGCCGCACGACCAGCAGATACGCACGCTGCTTCGGGACGAGCCTGGCGTGGCAGTCGGGGCAGAGCCTGGTTCCGCGGACGTCGTCAGACCAGTACATCTTCCGCGGGGTCGGTTCAGGTTCGCCTATCATGCATTACCTCCGCCGAATGCTGAAGGAAGCGGCGCCGCAGCGGCGTCCGCTGGAATGGCCGGTCATGCCACAAATGGCATGACGCTGAGCTCCGCCCACGAATGGCACAGCCCGGGTCACGAATGAAAGGCCTGCGCCATGAGGCGCACGCCCAAGGCCGCGCACACCGGGCTGATCGTCTCGAAGCGCGGCTGCGCACCAGGACGCAGCGCCTTGTGCAGGGCTTCGCGGGTGAGCCCGGATGCCTTGGCGATCTCGGTCATGCCGCGCGCCCGGGCGGTGTCGCCCAAAGGCGCCGCCGACAGGGCCGGATCGTGCGCCGCCAGAATGTCCGTGAGGTACGCCGCGAGTGCCGCCTCGTTCTCGAGGTACGGTCCCGCGTCGAGCTCGGGCAGGTCGGCCACATTGATGCGCTCAGTCATGGCCGTCTCCTTTCGTCAAGCCGAGCACCAAACGCTTGACGCGCGCGCCACTGCACGCATCGCCACGTCGGGCGGCCGTCAAGGCATGCGGTGAATGCGGGCAGAGGCCGCATGGGGCGCTTCACCGCTGCACCCACCCAGACTCCGGCCGGCGGGCCCCGCTATCTCCGGCTGAACGACGCGAGCGCACGCCGGTAGTCGGAGAGAAACTGCGCAAGGGAGTCGTCCTGGCGCTCCAGGGCGGACAGATCCATCGACGCAGCGATAGCCGCTGCACACTCCATCCCCCCGATGACGGGCTGCCGTCCGGCATCCCGCACGCATGCCTTGAGCTGCTGCTTGTAGCGGTCGCTCTCGCACTTCTTGTCGGGCGCCGGACACCCTTTGCCGAGAGCGCCTTTGAACGCCTTCCCGTCGAGGAGCATCCACCGCTCCACGTGCGGGTCCGGGATCGCCGCGACGAGCACTCCGTCATAGCCTGTGTCCGCCACCATGTCGTCCATTTCCCGTCTGCGTTGACGCAGCCCCACGCAATTCGCGTCTGTGCCGACGACCACAAGATCGCTTGACCGGTGGCGTCCGCGCACGATATCTCGCAGGAAGCGCCGGGCCTCCACCATCACTGCTCCGTGACCGCCAGTGGCGCTGCGAACGGACACCCTCACCCGAACGCCTTCCTCATCCGCCACCCGCTCGAGAAGTGGACGAATCAGCAGCTCGTGAGCCCCGTCCTCGGCAAACAGCGCGACAGACAGCGCATCAGGCATCAAAATCCCCGCGCAGCACCCTTGAGGAGATGGCGAGCTCACCATCGGCCTCCTCGGCATCCAGAGCGACCTCGACATCGCGCTTGAGCCACAGCCCGCCCATGCCTTCGATGGGTTGGATGGTGGTCTGGCCGTGCTCCTTCTTGCACACGAACAGGGCTTCTTCGGGCAGGTAGTCTGGAAGAATCGGTGAGTGCGTCGTCACGATCAGCTGGGTGCTGCCGCTCTCCGTCAGACCGCTGAGTATCTCGGCCACGAGCCGGATACGTCGGGGGTTGATGCCGTTTTCGGGCTCCTCGAAACCAATGAGTGACGGTCGGTCCCTCATGCCCGAAAGGGACAAGAGGCCGAGAATACGCAGCGTTCCTTCAGAAAGAAGCCGCGCGGGTATAGGCCTCTCTCCTTCCAGCAGCCTGAGCTCCACCTCGCCGAGCTCGGACACGTCCACCTGGATCCCGCTCATCGACGGGATGACGGCCTTGAGAGCTTCCTCAATGGCGGTGAACTGGGCTGCGTCCGTCGCCTTCAATGTGTTGAGAAACGCGGCGAGCTCCTCCCCCATAAGCCCGATATGTCGCACCTCTTTCACGGCGCTCGCGGCGCGCATTCGCTCCCGGGGCTCGAAGTAGAAGAACAGCCAGCCGCGCAACTCCTCCTGCATGGCCACCAGATGAGGGAAGTGCGGAGCGTACAGTGGCCGGGAGAGGATCGTGTACGGAAGACTGAGGTCGTGGTAAGTCGGGTGTGCTTGCTTCTCCATTCTCAAGCGGAGATGGCCTTCCATCCGCTCAAGGAACGGCGCTCTTGTCGCGGGTTGCCACTGCCGGTCGAGGGCGCCAAGGTACTCATCCTTGACGAACAGGATGCCTGAGCGCGGCTCGATGCCCACTTCAACACGGTATCTCAGCCTGCGCTCGCGAACCGGTGACTTCTCCTTCGTCAGCGGCGCGTCTGACTCGCTGCTGGTTCCCAGTCGCTTCATGTCGCGTAC
>JBAXRL010000573.1:0-2753 GCA_037131205.1 Actinomycetes bacterium
TCGATGGCCGTGAACACTCTTCCGCGGTAGCGGTCCGGCACCGCGCCCTGCGCGAGCGTGTCCGCGGGCACCCGTGTCCAGCCGTAGGAGACGCCCAGGGCCACGGCGCCGATGGTGAGCGCGAGGGCGAGCGCATCCGCCGTCACGACGGCGGGGAGGAGGGCCACTGCCGCGAGGGCGAAGGCCACGCCGATGAGCAGCCGGTTGGGCATGAGGGAGCGCAGGGCTCCCGCCGTGAGGAAGCCGAGAAAGACGCCGACGCCGCCAGCCCCCACGAGCCCCGAGAACGAGACGAGACCACCGCCGAGATCCTCCTTGATGACCACCAGCACGGTCGCGATGACAATGACCTGCAGAAACTGACCGACGGCGACGGTCAGGACCGGCGCGAGGGCGGCCGGCGTGCGGCCGATGCGGCGGAAGCCGTCGGCGAGATCGGCGATGACCGCCGCCAGATCGCCGCGCAGCGCGCCGGCCCCCTTCTCCGGCGACAGGGCGCTGGAGAGGCGCGCGCTGACCGCCGAAGTCGCCACCCACATCACCCCCGAGAGGGCGATCACCGCCCAGGTGCCCGCCGCGGTCGCGATGAGGCCGCCGGCGGCCATGCCGCCGAACAGGGCCACAGTGCCCGTGATCGAGGCGATCGTGTTGGCGGTGAAGAGCAGCGTGTCGTTGGGCGCCCGTCCCGGCTCCGGCGCATCCTCCTCGGCGGCGCCGACCACGCGGGGTATCACGGCCGTTGAAGTGGCCTGGAAGAGGCGGTTTGCCGAGAACACGATGAGCGCCCCGGCATAGACCGCGCCGCCGCCGAGCCCGGGCAGCGCGAGCAGTGCGGCTGCGGCCCGCAGCAGCGAAAGGACCACCAGGATGGGGCGGCGGGGCCAGCGGTCAACGAAGACTCCCGCAAACGGCTCGAACAGCGCGAACGGCAGCAGGGAGAGCGCCGTCGCGACGGCAAACCCGCGCACGGTGCTCTGCGACTCCGGCAAGAAGACGACGGCGTTGAAGATCGCCGCCAGAAACGCGCCTTCGGCGACCTGACTGGCGAGGCGCGCGGCGAGGAGGACGCGGAAGTCGCGGCAGCCGAGCACCATGCGCGCGCGATCGAACTTGCCCTGAGTCAGAGCCGCCTCCTTCTCGTCCTGTCCGTGAGTATCTGCTCGGCGGAGGTCCGAAGCCAGTATGCGGTGGACATTCTCGCGCTATCATGGAGGGCACGCCAAAGGGCGGGATCAGGCCGCGTCACACAGACGCGAAGCGAAGAGGAGCTCGCAGAGGAGCCGATCGTCATGCGCGTACAAGGATACCGGCGCGGACCATGCGCTCGAGGGTGAGCGATAGCGTGGCGGCGAGTGACCCATGGACCCCGGGCTCCTGGCGCTCACGCACGACAGCGCAGCAGCCCGACTGGCCCGACGCGGAGTCGCTCGAGCGCGCCCTCGCGGAGCTCGCGGCGCTGCCGCCCCTGGTCTTCGCCGGCGAGACGCGCCATCTGCGCGCCGCCCTGGCCGATGTCGCCCTGGGGCGCGCCTTCCTCCTCCACGTCGGCGACTGCGCGGAGTCGTTCCGCGACCTCTCCGCTCCGCGCATCCGCGACAACCTCAAGATCATGCTGCAGATGGCGACGGTGCTCACCTACGGCGCGGCCCTGCCGGTCGTGAAGCTCGGCCGCGTGGCGGGGCAGTTCGCCAAGCCGCGCTCCAGCCCCACCGAGCGCGTCGGCGACCTGGAGCTACCGTCGTTCCGCGGGCACATGGTGAACGACGATCTCCCGGAGGCCGGCGCCAGAGCAGCCGACCCCTCGCGGCTGTTGCAGGCCTATCATCAGTCGGCGGCGCGGCTCAATCTGCTGCGCGCCTTCACCAAGGGCGGCTTTGCCGACCTGACGCAGGTCCACCTCTGGAACCAGGAGTTCGTGGCCCACTCGTCCGAGGGGCGCCGCTACGAAAGGATCGCCCGAGGCATCGATGACGCTCTGCGCTTCATGGCGGCCTGTGGGATCGACCTGGAGCGTGAGCATCGGCTGCACGAGGTCGATCTCTGGACCAGTCACGAAGGCCTGATCCTGCCGTATGAGGAGTGTCTCACGCGGCGCGACAGCCTGACCGGCGACTGGTACGACTGTTCGGCGCATCTGCTGTGGATCGGTGAGCGCACGCGGAGCCCACAGGGCGCGCATGTCGAGTTCTTCTCCGGGGTCCGCAATCCGCTGGCCTGTAAGCTCGGGCCTGAGGCCACCCCCGGGCAGGTCGTCGCGCTCTGCGAGCGGCTGGACCCCGACCGGGAAGCCGGCCGACTGACGCTCATCGCCCGGCTCGGGGCCGATCGCGTCGAGAGCCTTCTGCCGCCGCTGGTCCGCGGCGTTCGTGACTCAGGGCACCCCGTGGTCTGGGTGTGCGATCCGATGCATGGCAACGGGCGGCGGACGCCCGGCGGCGTCAAGACCCGACGCTTCGATGACATCATGCGAGAGCTGCGAGGCTTCTTCGAGGTGTGCCGCGCCGAGGGCGTCTGGCCGGGGGGCGTTCATCTCGAGTTCACCGGCGACAACGTCACCGAGTGCGTGGGCGGGGCCGAGCCGGTGTCCGAGGGCGATCTCAGCACGCACTACTCGACGCTGTGCGATCCGAGGCTCAACGCGATGCAGTCGCTCGACGTCGCCTTCCAGGTCGCCGAGCTGCTGAGGCCGCAACGGATGGGCCGGCGGACGCCCTCCGGGTGAGGCCCGGCGGACGCCCTCCGGGTGAGGCCCG
>JBAXRL010000574.1:0-2749 GCA_037131205.1 Actinomycetes bacterium
TCGTTGCCGCCGCCCTGCGAGGCGATCTGCTCGTTGATGCCGATCACCTGGCCGTCGCCGTCGATGAGCGGTCCGCCGGAGTTGCCCTGGTTGATGGCGGCGTCGGTCTGGATGCCGTTGGGGATCGTCTGGCCGTTGGGCGCCTGCAGGCTGCGGCCCGTGGCGGAGACGATGCCCGAGGTGATCGAAAAGTCGTAGCCCAGGGGGTTGCCGATGGCGACCACGGGCTCACCGACGGTGACCTTGGAGGAATCGCCCAGCGGCAGCGGGTTGAGCGTCACGGCGCCGGGGTCGACCTTGATGACGGCGACGTCGCTGCCGATGTCCACGCCCACGAGCTCGCCCTTGACGCGCTGCGTCTCGGAGCCGCCCTTGTTGAAGACCACGGTGACCCCGCTGGCCTGCTGGCCGTTCTCGTTGACCACGTGCGCGTTGGTGAGGATGTAGCCCTCCTTGTCGACGACGAAGCCGGTGCCCAGCGCCTGGCCGCTCTGCGCCTGCCCGAACTGGTCGGCGCCTGCACTGGCGAAGTCGGACAGCACCATGACGACGCCGCCCGAGAGGTTCTGGTAGATCTGCTCGGGCGACTGGCCGGCGCCGGTCGTTGGGGCGTAGACAGCCGGCGTCTGGGCGGTCCTCTGCACGACCGTCTGCTTGACCTCTCCGAAGTCGAACACGAGCACGAGGACGAGGACCACGAGGGCGGCGCCGACGGCTCCGCCCCCGAGCCCTACAAGGAACCCTCTCATCTTGATCATCGCTGTCCCTTCGTTATCACGGCTGGTGGGTGGGGAGGCGGCGCGGCCGCAGCCGGCCGCCGCCCTCTCGTTGCCCACGATGATGTCTGTCGGGTGTTAACTGCTCACGGGGGCGTGTTGCGTAACGCCTCTGGAGTGATTAAGGATTATGAATCGGCGCTCTGGGCGCGCCGCCGAGGCGCGCGCGGCAGCCGCACGGAGAAGCTCGCGCCGCCGCCCGAGGCGGCGCGGATGCCGCCGCCCATCATCTCGGTGAGCTCGCGGGCGATCGAGAGACCCAGCCCGGCGCCCGAAGTGGTGGCGCGCTCCTCGCTGCCGCGGTGAAAACGCTCGAAGACGTGCGGCAGCTCCGCCGCCGGGATGCCGGGCCCGTCGTCGCTCACGACGATCGTCGCCCACATGGCGTCGGCGCTGCTGGCCACACGTACGCTGCTGCCTTGCGGCGAGAACTTGACGGCGTTGTCGACGAGCGCGCGCAGGACCTGCGCCAGGCGCTGCTCGTCGCACCACGCCGTCACGGCCTCACCGTCATCGACGGCGAGCGTGAGCGCCTTGGCCTGCGCCAGCACCTGGAACTCGTCGAGGACGGAGCGGGCGACCGCCGCGAGATCGACGTCCTCGGGCTGCATCTCGATGGAGCCCGCCTCCACCCGCGAGAGGTCGAGCATGCTCACGGCGAGATTGCGCAGGCGATCGACCTGCTGGCGCATGAGCTGCAGGAACTCGCGCTGCTCGTCGGCGTTCACGTTGCCTTCGTCGATGAGTTCGAGGAAGCCGGCCAGCGAGAAGAGCGGCGTCTTGAACTCGTGCGAGGCGTTGGCGATGAGGTCGCGGCGGGCGCGTTCGAGGCGCGCCTGGGAGGTGACGTCGCGCAGGACGACGATCGAGGTGAAGTCGGCGGCTCCGGCCACCGGGTACGTGGTGGCCTCCAGCGTGCGCTCGCCGTGCACGAACACCACGGCCTGCGTCTCGTCCTCGCGGCGTGACTCGTGCCACGCCTCGGCGACATCGGCCGGGAAGGTCTCGTCGAGCCCGGCGCCGACGGGCACGGGCTCGTCCAGCAGCTCGGCGGAGGCCGGGTTGGCGATCGTGACCGTGCCTTCGTCGGAGAGGCCGATGACGCCCTCGCTCAGGTCGTTGAGCAGCACCTCGACGCGGTCGCGCTCGTACTCGACCTGGGCGAAGGCGCCGCGCAGCCGCACGGCCATGATGTTGAAGGTCGCCGCCAGTTGCCCGATCTCGTCCTCGATGGTGACCGCCACCGTGGCCGTGAGGTCGCCGCCGGCGATGGCCTCGGCGCTGCGCTCGATGCGCTTCAGGCGCCGGGCGATGAAGTACGAAGCCAGATAGCCGAGCAGGAGGCTGACGCCCATCGCCAGGACAGTGGCGAAGAACAGCTGGCGCTGAACGGCCGCCACGGCGGCGTCGACGTCGTTGAGCGGCGCGATGACGAGCACCACGCCGACCACCGTGCCTTGGCCGACGTTGGGCGCCACCAGCGGCACTGCCGTCGCGGCGAAGCGGCCGGCGCGCGTCTTCACCACGCCCTGCACGACCTTGGCCGACGTAAGCGCTTCCGCGATCATCGGGTAGTCGCCGACGTCGGCCGGCCCGGCCCCGAGGGTGTCGTAGCGCACCACCTGGTTCCCCGTGAGGACGACCACGCGCGCGTTGAGCCGCATGCTCAGACGGCCGACCCAGTACTCCAGCGACGCGCGGTCGGCGATCCACTGGATCACGGTGTCGCTGGTCAGCTTGGCGTTGCCGCGCTGGTCCACCAGCTTCAGCTGGTCAAGCCTGTTGGCGAGCGGCGGCACCACGTAGGCCCAAGCCACGATCATGGCCAAGGCCACGAGCGCGAGGATGAGGATGGTCAGCCAGTTCTTGACAGAGCGGAACATGCAGGTCGGGCGCGCCCGGCGCGCCCGCGCCTCCTAGAACTCGCGGAACTTGTAGCCGATGTTGCGGACCGTGAAGATGAACTCCGGGTC
>JBAXRL010000575.1:0-2749 GCA_037131205.1 Actinomycetes bacterium
GGGCTCGTGATCACGCCGTTCCTGCCCGGCGACTCGCTGCTGTTCGCCGGCGGCACGCTGGCCGGCGCCGGCATCCTCGACCCGGCTCTGCTCTGCGGCGTCCTGTTCGCCGCCGCGGTCCTCGGTGACGCGGCCAACTACGCCATCGGCCGCTTCGTCGGGCAGCGTCTGCTGGCCGGCAGGCTCGGGCGCTTCGTCCCGCCGCGACACTTGCGGCGCACGCAGGAGTTCTACGAGCGCCACGGCGGCAAGACCATCGTCCTCGCGCGGTTCATGCCATTCGTGCGCACCTTCGCGCCGTTCGTGGCCGGCGTCTCACGCATGGACCCGCGGCGGTTCTTTGTCTTCAACGTCGCCGGCGCCGCGTTGTGGGTGAGCGTGTTCGTCGCCTGCGGCTACTTCTTCGGCAGCGTGCCCTTCGTCCGCGATCATCTGACGATCGTCGTCCTGGCGACCATCGCGCTGTCTCTGGCGCCGGCCGTCGGCGGCGCGATCGTTGCCAGGCTGAGACGCCGGCGCGCGGCGCGCGTGGGCGTGGAGCGCGCCGGCGACTGACCGCCGCCCTCCCCGGCGCCGGCCCTCATTAACGCTTCCTTAACCCGCCTGGGCTATCTTGGGTGTGATTCCTGATGACCATCCTCGTCGTAGAAGACAATCTGAAGCTGGCCGCCAATCTGCAGCGCCTCCTCGAGCTGGAGGGGCATGCCGTGGCCGTGGCGCACGACGGCGAAGAGGGGTTGCGCCGCGCCCTTGCGGAACGTTTCGACTGCATCGTCCTCGACCTCAACCTGCCGAAGCTCGACGGCCTTGCGGTCTGCCGCGCCCTGCGCGCCGGGGACGATCCCACGCCGGCGCCGATCCTGATGCTCACGGCGCGCAGCTCCAAGCGTGACGTCGTGCTCGGCCTCGACACCGGCGCTGACGACTATCTGGCCAAGCCCTTCGACCTCGACGAACTGCTCGCGCGCGTGCGCACGCTCATGCGGCGCGCGACCCCGGAGCGCAGCGCCACGCTGCGGTCCGGCGACGTCGTCCTCGACGCCAACAGTCACGAGGTCCGCAAGGGCGGCGCGCTCGTGAGCCTGGCGCCGCGGGAGTACGATCTGCTCGAGCACCTTCTGCGCAACAAAGGCGTCGCCCAGGACAGGCTGACGTTGCTCGACAACGTGTGGGGCGAGTCCGAAGACCTGCTGTTCTCGCAGACGGTGGACGTCCACATCTCGTATCTGCGTCGCAAGCTCGGCAAGACCCTCATCACCACGGTGCCCGGCAAGGGCTACCTGATCCGCGCCTGACCTCGCGCATGTTCCGCAGACTTCGCTACAAGCTGGCCTTGCAGTTCACGGCGCTCGTGTTCGGTCTGATGATCGTGCTGGGCGCCGTGTTCATCGCCATCGAGTTCACGGACGTCAATCGCCAGCTCGACGACCGTCTGCAGCGCCAGGCCGCCCTGATCAAGAAGGAGCTTCGCCTGCCCATCGGCGTCGAGCAGGCGCGCTGGCTGCACCGGGAGGCCTTCAACGTGAAGCTCGCCACCGGCAAGGGGCGCGTGTTGTATGCCAGCGACATCTTCGCGCGCCTTCCCGTTGGTCTCGATGCGCCCGCGCTCACCATGGTACGCGCCGACGGGAGCTCGTACCGCGTGCTGACCACAAAGCTCAACGGAGGCCGCGACGTCACGCTGCAGCTCGCCGGCCAGGATCGCATCGGGCCGGCGGAGCTGCCCGGGGAGATCGCCGTGTTCTTCATCGCCGCTGTGCTCGTGTCGGCGCTCACGGCCGTTCTCGGTCTGTGGTTCGCGCGCCGCAGCCTCGCCCCGGCGGAGCGCATGTTCGAGCGCCTCACGCAGTTCACCCATGACGCCAGTCACGAGCTGCGCACGCCGCTCGCGGTGATCGGCTCGGAGCTCGACCTCGCCCTGCGCACCGGCGATCACGAGGAGCACATCGCCGCCGCCAAGGACGAGCTGAAGGTCGGCGCCCAGCTCGTCACCGACCTGCTCGGACTCGCCGAGCTGGACGCCGCGACGCTGGACGGCCACCCCGTCGACCTGTCCGGGCTGGTGGACCGCGAGGCGGAGCGCTTCGCCCCCCTCGCGGAGCGGCGTGGGCTCCGCCTGCGCACCGACATCGAGCCCGGGGTGATCGTCAAGGCCGACGAGGGCCTGGCGGCCCAGCTCGTCGCGAACCTCGTCGGCAACGCCCTCAAGTTCACGCCGCCCGGCGGCGAGGTGTCGGTGTCGCTGACGCGCGGCGCGTTGCGCGTCAGCGACACAGGCCCCGGCATCGCCGCCGAGGATCTGCCGCACATCTTCGAGCGGTTCTACCAGGCCGACGACTCGCGCGCGCAGGACGGTCACGGCCTCGGCCTGGCCATCTCGAGGAACATCGCCGAGGTGCACGGCTGGCGCCTCAGGGCCGAGAGCGAGCCGGGACGCGGCGCGACCTTCGTCGTCACGCTGCACCGCCGGCGCGGCGCGGCTTCCCCCAGCGCCCCGCCCGGAGCAGGCGTGCCTGAATGACCGGGATAGGCCCTTATGCCTCCCTTAAGGAGAGGTCGTCATGCTGGTGGCACGCACACGACGCCAACGGCGGGGGCCTCGCGCCGCCCACGGCACAAGGAGGATCACAGTGAGCAACAAGACCCTGCGCACGCTGCGCAAGGACATGACCATCCTCACGAGTCTCGCCCTGCTCGGTCTCGTCGCCCTCTCGGCGCTCACCGGCATGGGCATGGACGACGAGGTCGA
>JBAXRL010000576.1:0-2747 GCA_037131205.1 Actinomycetes bacterium
GGCCTCGTGACCGGCGCTGTCGTTGACGCGCTTGAGGCCGTCGAGGTCGAGGCTCGCGAGCGCCAAGGGGCTGCCGTGACGGCGCGCCAGAGAGACCGCCTTCTCCAGCGACTCGTAGAAGCTGCGGCGGTTGGCGAGCCCGGTGAGATGATCCGTTGCGGCGATGCGGGTGATCGTGGCATTCGCCTCGGCGAGCGCCGCCGCCTCGCTCATGAGCTCGTCGTTCAGGTGGGCCAGCGCCACCTCGGCCCGTTTGCGCGCGGTGACGTCGCGGACGATGGATACCATCTGGAGTGGCTGCCCCTCCGAACCCCAAATGCACTCGCCGTTCGCCTCGAAGTCGAAGGTGCTTCCGTCCGCGCGCAGCCCACCATACTCGATCGGTCCGGGCCCGTTGCCCTGGAGCGTGAGGGCCACATTGGCCGCCGCCCGCTCACGACACTCGGGGGCGATGAAATCGGTGACCGGACGCCCCAGCAGCTCCTCCTCGCGCCGGCAACCGAACATCGTCACGGCCCCGGGCGAGACCACGAGGATGCGGCCCTCGGTATTCGTGGTCACGATGCCGTCGGGAGAGGTGTTGAGAATGGTCCGATACCGCGCCTCGCTGTCGCGCAGCGCGTCCTCCGCCAGCTTGCGTTCGGTGATGTCCCGCGTGAGACCGAGCACTTCGGGCCGGCCGGTCTTCTCGTTGAGCCTGATGGTCGTGACGACCTCGGTCCACACAGTCGAGCCGTCCTTGCAGGGCTGTTCCATCTCCTGGGGCTCGTCGAGCTCGGGCGTTCCCTCGCCGGCCTGCATCTGCTCGATCCTGCGAGCAAGCTGGGCTCTGGCCTGCTTTGAGCCCTCCGGCGTCAGAGCCGCGTCCATCGGCTCGGCCATGACCTCCCGCGGCGTGAACCCACGAAGCCTCTGCACGGATGGACTGACGGAAGTGAACCCGAGCGTCTCGGGATCCAGGGTCCAGACCACCTCGCCGACGTTCTCCGTGATGAAGCGGTACTTCTCCTCACTCTCGCGCAGCGCCTCTTCCGCCTGCTTGCGCATCAACGCCGCGCCGAGGTGCGCGGCGACGCCCTCGAGGAGCTCGATCGTCTCGAGGGTGAAACGTCCTCTGCGCCGGTCGTCGAGGTGGATCAGGCCGACGATCCTGTCGCCGCTGCGAATGGGCGCCAGAGCCATGGAGGCATAGCCGTGATGCATGCACTGGTTGCGCGGACTGTGCCGGGGGTCCTGATCGGGCGGCAGGTCGAGCAAGGGGAAGGAATCGTTGGTCCAGAAGCTGCCCCCGGGCGTGAACAGAGGACTGGACTGATCGGTCTCGCCGGAGATGACCAGCCCGCAGGTACACTCCAGCCTGGCGCGGCCGTCCGGGTCGCGGCGCACCTCACCGTCGGCGCCGCGCTCGAGCAGCGTGTTCTCCGTGCGCAGAAAACCATCCGGGAAGCCTGCTTGCGTATAGTACGGGAAGTCCTCCCCGTCCTGCAGGCGAATGCCCACGGCGTCGAGCCCGGTCTTCGTCTTCAGAGCGGCGAGAACGCGCTGGATGGAATCCTGCAGATCGCCCGACTCGTTGAGGATCTGCAGCACTTCCCGGCCCATGTCCCGATACGACTCCGCCCGCGTGCGGTCGCTGATGTCGCGCAAGAAGACCATGAGCCCTCCGCCTCCGCCGGGCAGGTACTGGACGCTGACTTCGACGTCGAAGACCGTGCCGTCCTTGCGCCGGTGCCGGGACTCGAAACGGTCCTCGCCCTGCGCCCTGATCCTCTCGATATGGGCGCCGGTCTCGGTGGCGGTCTCGGCGGTCGACAGGTCGCCGATGGCCATGGCCAGGAGCTCCTTCGCGCTGTAGCCGCTCATCCGGCAATAGGCCTCGTTGACCTCCAGCAGGCGCCCCTCCGTGTCCACCAGCCAGAAACCGTCCATGGTCGTCTGGAGGATCGTCCGGTACTTCTCCTCGCTCTCGCGTAGCGCCGCCTCCGCCCGCGTGCGCGCGGTGACGTCGTGGATCAGGGAGCAAAGCAGCGTCTTGCCCTGCAGCTCGAGCGGCCCGCTGTAGACCTCCACGTCGCGGATCGTGCCGTCGGCGCGGCGGTGCTTGAAGTGGAAGACCCTCCGCTTCCTGGCGCGCGCCGCCGCCATCTCCGCGCGGACCTCCGATTCCGACATCATGTTGATCTGGTCGATGCGCATGGCGCGCATCTCGTCGCGACTCCAGCCATACCAGGCGCAGGCGGCGGGATTCGCCTCGGCGATGGCTCCGCTTCGCGGGTCGATGAGCAGCATGACGGCGTGATTGTCTTCGAACAGGGTGCGGTAGCGCTCCTCGCTGGCGCGCAGCTTCTCCTGCGCCAGAGCTCTCTCGGGGACATCGGTGACGGTCATCTGGTAGCGGAGCGGGGCGCCGTCGGCGGCGCGCCGCGGCTGCGACTCGAGGTGAGCCCAGAAGGGTTCGGCGGCGACGGGCTGGAGGCGCAGCTCGCAACTCCGCGGCGCGCCGGTCTGCTCGAGCCTCCGCTGGTGCAGGTAGTACGCGTCCCGGTCCGCCGCGAGGACGAAGGCGCTGAACGGCTGCCCGACGAGCAGTTGCCGCTCCACGCCCAGCAGGTGCGCGGCCGTGAAGTTGGCCTCGTCGACGATGCCCTTGTCACTCAGGGTGAGGTAGCCCACCGGCGCCAGGTCGAAGAGTTCGAAGTACTTCGCGCGCTGCTCCTCCAGCTCGAGCTGGGCGCGGCGCAGCTCCG
>JBAXRL010000577.1:0-2745 GCA_037131205.1 Actinomycetes bacterium
GACAAGCCGCGCGTCGAACGCATGGTCCCCTACGTGCGCGACAGCTTCTTCAGTGGCCGCGAGTTCACGGACCTCCCCGCGATGAGGACGCAGGCGGCCTCTTGGTCGCAGGCCGTGGCCGGGCAGCGCAGCGCCCGTCCCCTCGGCGGGGCCAAGCCCGAGACGGTCTTCCGGGCGCTCGAGCAGGAGCATCTCCTGCCCCTGCCGCGGCGCTCCTTCGAGGCCGCCACCTGGCAGACGGCCAAGGTCGCGCCCGACTGCCACGTATCGGTCGGCGGCGCCCTCTACTCCGTGCCCTTCCGCCTGATCGGCGCGCGCCTCGACGTGCGCGTCACGGAGACCATGGTCTTCATCTACGAAGATCACGAGATCGTCAAGAGCCACGCGCGCGTCGCCAAGGGGCGGCGCTCGACCGACTGGCAGGACTACCCCGAGGCCAAGGCGGCCTTCTTCATGCGCACCCCCTCCTGGTGCCGGCGCCGCGCCACGGAGATCGGGCCGGCGACCACTGATCTGATCGCTGGGCTCCTCGGCGAGCAGGCCCTGCACCGCCTGAGAAGCGCCCAGGGGGTGGTCCATCTCGCCGATACCTACGGCGCCGCGCGCCTCGAGCTCGCCTGCGCCCTGGCGATCGGGGCCGGCGATCCCTGCTACCGCACGGTGCGGGGCATCCTCAAGGCCGGTCGCGAGCAGCTTGCTCCCGAGGAGGAGATCAAGCAGCCCCTCGCTCCCGCCCACCTGCACGGACCCCTCGCCCTGTTCGCCGATCTGGAGGCCTGACCATGGAGACCCATCAGCTGGAAAGCAAGCTCAAGAGCCTGCGCCTCTCGGGGATGCTCGCCACCCTCGAAGCGCGCCTCGCCCAGGCGCGCGGCGGCGAGCTCGGGCACCTTGAGTTCCTCGAGGTGCTGCTCGAGGACGAGATCGGCCGGCGCGAGGCCAAGGCGCTCGCCGAGCGCATCCGCCGGGCGCACTTCGAGAGCGAAGTGACCCTTGAGGAGTTCGACTTCGCCTATAACCCGGGGCTGCCGGCGCCGCTGATCCGCGACCTCGCCGCCCTGCGCTTCATCGAGCGCGGCGAGTCGGTGCTGCTCTACGGGCCCGTGGGGGTAGGTAAGACGCACGTCGCCCAGGCGCTCGGGCACCTCGCCTGCCGGCGCGGCTACAGCGTGCTCTTCGCCAAGACGAGCCGCGTGCTCGCCGAGCTCGCCGGGGGACGCGCCGACGGCTCGTGGGAGCAGCGCCTGCGGCGCCTCGCGCGCTTCGACCTGCTCATCCTCGACGACTTCGCCCTGCGGCCCTTCACCTCAAGCCAGGGCGACGACTTCTACGAGCTCGTCTCAGAGCGCGCCACCCATGGCTCCTTCATCCTCACGGCCAACCGCTCCCCCAAGGACTGGTACGAGCTGTTCCCCAACGCGGTGGTCGCCGAAAGCGTCCTCGACCGCCTCATCAACTCCTCCTTCCACGTGCACATGGAGGGCAAGAGCTACCGGCCCAGGCGGCGCCCCGGACAGGGCGGAAAACTTGCCAAGGGAGGTCGACCAGAGTAGAAGAAACTTACGAGACCGGGTGGGGAATTGTTTGACGCTCGGGGTGGGGAATTACTTGACGTTCGACAGGGAGCACGACTTGGCGGGTAGTCAAGACCGTGTGGCCGCAGTAGTCCAGGCCGTGAAGCGGGTGTGCGAAGAACGATGGCTGCAAGACGCAAGGCCTCACAGATGAGGCGCGGGAGGGCGACTGTGTTGTCTGACCGGCGCGCGTCCGGCAGTCCAGCCGCCCTCCCTCGATTTCGACCCTAGTCGCCGCCGCCGTCGGAGACAAGGGCGCCAGCGCAGCGGCGCGTTGACGATTCCCACGGGGGGCGGTTCACGTTTCTGCCACTGCCGAACCTCTGCTCGGGTCGCGTCAGACTTCTGTCAAACCGCCGCACTGAAACGCGGCGGGACGAGGCGCGACCCGTGGTAGTGCGTATCCGGCAAGACGCCTGCGACTCGGCCTGATTCCGGCCCGTTCGCGAGACGACGCGAAACCCCCGACAACTGGCAGAGGATTGCTCGTGATCATGGGATCCTCGCTTCGATTCCGAGCGTCGGCTCCAGTCTGCCCCAGCCGGGCAGAGTCGCTTCACTGAGTCCGCCCCCTGCAACTTCGTCACGGTCACGCGACGTCGCTTGCGTCGGGCCTCGAATCCCTCTGGCTGCCTCAGCGGGACTGAGCGTCCCGACCAGCCGGGTCTCCCACCTTGACGCGGCAGCGGCCGCTCCGCCGCATGACGAAGTCAGGATGGCGCCACTCCTGCCGCCATCTGCTGTTCTCAGGGAAGCGGGGCGGACGCCAGTGGCCCCGAATCAGGTGCGGCCTCAGTCGACAGAACGGGGCGGGACGCCTGTCGGCCTCTGGTATCCTCGCCTTCATGAAGGCCGACCCGATCATCGAAGAAGTGCGGCGCATCCGCGAGGAGTACGCCAAACGCTTTAACTACGACCTGCGCGCCATCGCCGCCGACTTGCGCACGCGCGAGCAGCGGCACCCCGAGCGTCTCGTCTCCTTCCCGCCGAAGCCCGCCCGCGAAAAGAAGACCGCGTAGCGAATCGCCCGGGCGGCCGCTGCCGGTGGGCGCCGCCCCGCCGCGCTCGTCCGTACGTGGAGAAGCCCCTCCTCCATCTGGAAAGAGGGGCTTCCCTGTAGCAAGCCGTAAGCCGGATCCTGTCGTGGGTGACCATCCATCTGGGACGCACG
>JBAXRL010000578.1:0-2737 GCA_037131205.1 Actinomycetes bacterium
GCGACGACGAAGACGTCGCCACCGACACCGCTTCGCTGAAGCTCTGGTGCATCTCGCTGAACGCCGCCATGCCGCCGTCGCCGGGCGAGACGAACCAGAGGAAGTACGACGTGCGGAAGGCCGGGTCGCCGATCACGTCGGGCGCCTTGACGGTCATCGCCTTCACGACCTGGTCGGCGATGCCGAACACCACGGCGTACACGAGGAACGCCTCCCAGAGGACCACGGCGTCGGGCGGCTTCTCCTGCAGGCGCCCGAAGTCCTTGAGATAGCGCTCCAGCGCCGAGTACTGCGCGTGCAGCTCCGCGGCCTCCTGAGAGCGCCGTTTGATCGTGCGCGACACGAAGATCAGCACGACGCACACGGGGATGCCCGCGAAGAACCACAGCCAGCCGCCGAAGATCGCCGCGGCGCCTGCCGCGACGGCGCCGACGAAGCCGAGCGCCGCCCCGGCGAACGCCATGCGATCGGCCTGGGCGTCGAGATACTTGCGCCGCTCACCCTCGTGAGTGACCATGGTCGTCCACGCGCTGTAGCCCTTGGCGAACGCCGCGCGATGCGTCTTGGCGAGCTCTTTGAGCTCGCTCAGCACCAGGACCGGGCTCTCGGCGATCTCGTGGAAGAGGAACGTCACGAGGTTTCGCTCGTAGGGCAGCAGCTCCTCGAGGCGTTCATCGTGGAGCGTGAGCTGGTAGCTGATGGTGTCGTCTTTACCGAACAGGCGGTCCTTGTGGACGCTGACGCGCTGGATGTCGATGACCTTGCGGTTGACCAGGTCGAGGAGCGTGGCCGTGGCGTCGTCGCGACCGACGCTGCCCATGTTCCAGATAAAGCCCACGAGCGCCGGCGGCAGCGGCGGCTGCGGGATGTCGCGCCAGTACTGGGCCTGGAACTGCGTCTTGGGCTCGCGGCCGTACTTGATGTACAGCACGATCACGAGGATCAACGCCACCAGCGGGAACCCGAAACCGACGGCGCTCCAGGCGATGACCTTGACGCGCGCCCAGAGACGCGAGCGATCGGCCTCGCCGGCCCACGTCTTCTCTGCGGCGAGGACGGCGGCCTCGCGGGCGCCCGCCGTCGGTTTGGCTTTGGCGAGGGCCGCAGCCGGGAACAGGATGCGGCCCTCCACAAACGTCCCGGCGGGCAGGGGATCGACGGTCATGACCACACTCGCGTCGGGCTCGATGGCCACGTTGCCCCAGAGCGGCCCGTGCGCCCAGGCGCGCACCTGCTCGCGGGTGACGCCCGCGGGTAGGTGCACGGTGACGCGCACGTGGTCCGCGGGCACCGTCGCCTGGTCGCCGACGAACTGCCAGTACAGCTCGGCGACGTCGTCCCAGCGCTTCGCGGCGCCGCGCGCCACGTAGTCGACGCTGAACTGCGCCGACGTGTCGGCGACGCGGAAGAAGAGCTCAACGCGCACCTGGCCGCCGAGGTCGCTGACGGCGTACGTGCCCGGTGGCCTGAGCGATTGGTACTTCGTCGGCTCGTACGGGATGCTGCCGCCGCCGTCGAGGCCCGGGCCGCTGGCCGCCGTGACGTCGATGCCGCTCGACCCCTTGGTGCTCAAATCCCAGTAGACGAACGAGAAGGCGCCGATGAAGTCGAGCACGCGCGTCTCGTGTACGCGCAGGTCGCCGTTGGGGCGCACGGTGGCGTCGATGTCGACCGTGGTGATACTGAAGTCCCTGGCCGCCGCGGGGCCGGCCGCGAGGCCGGCGAAGGCGGCGGCCAGGCAGATGGTGACGGCGAACAGGGCGAGCCTGCGCACGGAACCTCCAGCGAGTGGGGCGAGCGTCTCCCGGACTCTACCACCGCGGCGGCACGACGGTAAGCTGGGTTGCGACCGCCTCGCCGCGCACCCACTACACGCCCGCTGCTGTTCGGCATCCTTGCGTCCCTTCGGCCCACCTGCTATACCAGCGGCGGCGGCGGCCAGCGGGGAGGCACGTATGGCGGCGGTAGGAGAGAGTTCGGTTCGCGGGACCAAGGGACAGTCGGCGGCGCGGCCCGGCATCGAGGTCAAGTACGTCGTCCGCAAGCTGGCTCTGGGCGGCATCATCGGCATCATCTTCTTCTCGGTGTCCGGCGGCCCCTACGGCCTCGAAGATACGATCGGCGAAGCCGGCGCCGGCATGGGGCTGCTGCTCATCCTGATCACGCCGATCATCTGGAGCCTGCCCACGGCGCTCATGGTCGCCGAGCTGGCCACGGCCATCCCGGTGGAGGGCGGCTACTACTACTGGGGCAAGACCGCTCTCGGCCCCTTCTGGGGCTTCAGTCTCACCTGGTGGGTGTGGATCGCCGGCATCGTCGATCTGGCGCTCTACCCGGTGCTGTTCGTCGCCTACGCCTCGTACTTCTTCCCGGTGCTGCAGGAGAGCGCGCTCGCCGGATGGCTGGTCGCGGTGGCGCTCGTGTGGGTGTTCGCCTATGTCAACATCCGCGGCTCCACGCTGGTCGGCGACTCCTCCAAGCTCTTCCTGGTAATCGTGCTGCTGCCCTTCGTGCTGGTCACGATCATCGGGCTGTTCAAGATGCAGTACAACGCCTTCCAGCCGTTCACGTTCGAGGGCGTGGGCGTGCCCACGGCCTTCGGCGCGGGCCTGTTCGTGGTCATGTGGAACTACATGGGCTGGGACGGGCTCTCCACGGTCATGGGCGAGATCGACAATCCGCGGCGCGACTACCCGCGGGCGCTGGCGATCACGCTGCCGGTCATCACGCTGATCTA
>JBAXRL010000579.1:0-2737 GCA_037131205.1 Actinomycetes bacterium
GAAGCCCGCCGCGCCGCGCTCGTCTCGGCGGCGGCCACGGTGTTCGCGCAGCGCGGCGTGGCCAACACCGCGGTCAGCGACATCGTCAAGGCGGCCGGCGTCGCGCAGGGCACCTTCTACCTCTACTTCGATTCCAGGGACGACGCCGTGCTCGCGGTGGTCCAACGCATCGCCGGCGCGCTCATCGACAGCGTGTCGGCGCGCGTCGCGGCAGGCGCCTCGGCGGTCGACAGATTGCTCATCCTGCGCGATGTGCTGTCCGAAGTCGGCGCGGAGCCCGGCGCTCCCGAGCTCATCGAGCTGATGCACCGCCCCGAGAACCGCGCGCTGCACGATCGCCTCGCCGAGGACCTGACGCCACGGCTCATCCCGCTTGTGGAGGCGATCGTCGCGCAAGGCGTCGCCGAAGGCGTCTTCCGCGTCGACGACCAGCGGGCCGCGGCGTGGTTCGTGCTCGCCGGGCTGCAGAGCGTCGAGCTCGCCGGCACTGCCATCCCCGACATGCCCGCGGCGCTCACGACAGCGACCGCGCTCGCCCTGCGGGCGCTCGGCTGTCAGGGCGACCCGCGTTGAGCGCCGACACCGCCATCGCCACGCGCGGGCTGGCGAAGCGCTACCGCGACGTGCTCGCCGTCGAGGCGCTCGATCTGGACGTGCGCCGCGGCGAGATCTACGGCTTTCTCGGCAGGAACGGCGCCGGCAAGACGACCACCATCCGCATGCTGCTCGGCCTCATCCGCCCGAGCGCCGGCCGCGTCGAGGTGCTCGGCAGGCGCGTGCGGCCGGGCGCGACCGCCGCGTTCGCGGGCGTCGGCTACCTCGTCGAGACCGCGACCGCGTACCCCAACCTCACGGTGCGCGAGAACCTGGACGTGCAGCGCCGCCTCACGGGCGCGCCACGCGCCGCGGTCGCCGAGGTCATCGAGCTGATGCGCCTCGGCGAGCTCGCCGAGCGGCGCGCCAGAGTGCTGTCGCTGGGCAACAAGCAGCGGCTCTCCCTCGCCCGGGCGCTGCTGCACCGCCCCGCGCTGCTCATCCTGGACGAGCCGGCCAACGCGCTCGACCCCGCCGGCATCGTCGAGGTGCGAGAACTGCTGCGCGCGCGCGCCGGCGAGCACGGCGTCACCGTCTTCATGTCGAGCCACATCCTCACCGAGATCGCGCATCTCGTCGATCGCATCGGCATCATGCACGAGGGCCGCCTGATCGAGGAGCTCGACCGCGACCAGCTACTCGCCAAAGAGCGCTTGTACGTCGAGATCGGCGTCTCGGAACCCGCGCGCGCGGCGGCGCTGCTCGCGGCCGCGGGCTTCGCGCGCGTCGAGCAGGCCGGTGACCGGCTGCGGGTCTACGACGCTGATGGCCGTGTGCCGGAGCTGGCGCGCGTGCTCGTCGGCGCCGGCCTGGACGTCACCGCGCTCACCCAGGCGCACGAGGACCTCGAGGCGCACTTCCTGCGGCTCACGGGAGGCGCCCCATGACGTTCGCGCGCGTGCTGGCGACCGAATTCCTCAAGCTGCGTCGCGGCAAGGTGACCTGGCTCACACTCGCGGCCTTCTCACTCGGGCCGGCGGCCATCGCTTTGATGATGTGGATCGTGCGCGAGCCCGGCCGCGCCGCGCAGCTCGGCCTGCTGGGCACGAAGGCGAACCTCTCCGGGCTCTCGGCGACGTGGCCCGCGTACTTCTCGATGCTCACGCTGATGGTGGGCATCGGCGGGATGCTTCTGATGGCCTTCATCGTCGCCTACATCTTCGGCCGGGAATACGTCGAGGGGACGGCCAGGAACCTGCTGGCGCTGCCCGTGGGCCGCCATTGGTTCGTGCTCGCGAAGCTCGCGGTGGCGGCGCTGTGGTGGGCGCTTCTCGTGGGGGCCGTCCTCGCCGAGTCGTTCGCGCTCGGCGCGGCGCTGGGCCTGCCGGGCTTCTCGGCGACGCTGGCCGTGACGGCCGTCCGCAACGCGCTGCTGGCGGCCGCCATCGCCTACCTGCTCGTACCCGTCGTCGCGTGGATCGCCACGCTGGGCCGCGGCTATCTGCCGCCGCTCGGCTTCGCCCTGGCGATGCTCGCGCTCGGCAACGTGTTCAGTCACACAGGCTGGGCGAACTGGTTCCCCTGGTCCATCGTCCCACTGTACATCGGCGCCATCGGGCAACCTGTGACGACGATCGCCTCGAGCAGTGTCGTCGTGATCGCGCTCACGTTTTTCGCCGGCGTCGCGGCGACGATCGCGCAGCTGCGCTGGGCCGACAACGCACAATAGAGGCGGCGGGCGCGGACGTGGCGATGGGCCGCCCGAGCAGGCTCCTAGACCCGGTTGAAGAAGCGCCTCTCGCGCAGACCGCCGGAGGCCTCGCTCGACAGATCGACGTTGTGCGGCGCGAGCAGCACGACCTGTGCGCCGATGTGTTGCAGACTGCCCTCGAGAGCGTAGGCGAGACCGCTGCAGAAGTCGGTCAGGCGCTCCGCCAGGTCCCGCCCACAGCTCTCCATATCGACGATGACGAGACTGTCGGCGCGCAGG
Source organism: Actinomycetes bacterium (assembly GCA_037131205.1). Classification (GTDB taxonomy): domain Bacteria; phylum Actinomycetota; class Thermoleophilia; order UBA2241; family UBA2241; genus CAIXSE01. The sequence continues at coordinate 2,525 of JBAXRL010000579.1, forward strand.
TGATCGGCGATCTGCTGGGCGGCCTCGAAGTCCTGGGGCGTGACCAGTGCGAACCCGAGGCGCGGCGGGCGCACCAGGGCGAGGGGTCTCGCGGCCCGCGCGCTCATCGGCGGCGAGCCGCGCAAGGGTCCGTCGCAGTAGATGTCGTCGTAGTCGGCGCCGGCGCCGGGCTCGCGGCGCGGCGCCTCGCCGGGCTCGCGGCGCGGCGCCTCG
>JBAXRL010000580.1:0-2732 GCA_037131205.1 Actinomycetes bacterium
GGAGGAGGAACGTACCATGGCTGACGTGTTTGAAGGCAAGTCCTGCGTGGTGACCGGCGGGACGTCGGGGATCGGCCTCGCGGTGACGGAGGCGCTCCTGAAGCGCGGCGCATTCGTGAGCGCCGTGGGGTTCCCGCAGGAGAGCGTGGACGCGGCGCGCGCGACGCTCGCGACCTACGAGAACGCGCGCTGTTCCCTCGTCGACGTGACCGACTGGGACGCGGTGAAGGCGATGGTGGACGAGGCGGTCGCGACCTGCGGCCGCCTGGACTACCTGTTCAACAACGCCGGCGTGGGCGGCACAGCGCCGTACGAGAAGATCGAGATGAAGCACTGGAAGATGATCGTCGACCTCAATCTCTGGGGCGTCATCTACGGCGTGCACGCAGCCTTTCCGGTGATGGTCGAGCAAGGCTCGGGGCACATCGTCAACACGTCGTCAATCGCCGGCCTTCTTCCGGTCCCGTATCAGGCGTTGTACTGCGCGACCAAGTTCGCCGTGGCCGGCATGACGGAGTCGCTGCGGTACGAGCACGAGCACCGCGGCATCGCCTTCTCCACGGTGTGCCCCGGCAACGTGGCGACGGCCATCTTCGGCGACGCCGCCCCCCCGCCGGACGCGATCACCCCAGAGGAGGCGGCCGAGATCATCCTCGCCGGCGTGGAGCGCAAGGACGGCCTGATCGTCTTCCCGAAGTTCTACAGAGACTCGTACCTGGACCTGTGGGCGGACCCGGCGAAGATGGACGCCGAGATGCGCAGGACGGCGGAGGAGCGCCGGAAGGCCTACGAGACCGGCGGCAACTACTACTGAGAGGTGCCTGCGATGTCCTGGGATACCGACGGCTCGCTGATCGGAGCGGTCAGGCTCGACACGGCCCGGGCTTACGCGGATGTGCCGGGCCTGCTTGAACGCACGATCCAGCAGGACGACTCCGCGGCGTGGGCGCTCCTCAAGCAACGGATCGACTACGTCTACGAGCACCTCGGGTACGCGCTGGCGCCGGTGCTGAACAAGGACGACCTGCGGCAGCGCATCACGGCCGAGGTGGAGGCGGGGAGAAAGCTGTTCTTCAAGCCGAACATCGTCGCCGCGAACGTCCTCGACTTCCCCGGCGACGGCACTCCGGGACTGACGACCGGCGTGGTGGCGGCCACCAACTGGACGTTCATGGCCGCGCTCCTGCGGTTCTTCCACGACGAGCTCGGCATCCGCTTCTGCCAGATGGCCGTGGGCGAAGCCGGCGTGACCACGGGGGCCTATGCCACGATTCTCGAGTGCCCGGCGGAGGCGGTGCTGGAGGGGCGCATCGTGCGCCCCCATGGTGAGGTCACCTGCGTGGGCTACCCCTTCTACTTTGTGAGGAAGTACCTGGCGGAGGCGGCGGCCGCGCTCGACGATCTCGACGACCCGATGGCCGGCTACGATGAGAGCGTGAGCGGGACGTACCTCACGCCCGGTGAGGCCACCCGCCGGGGCAAGCTCGTGATGTACGACCTGAACCAGGCCGACAAGCCCGGCCGGGGGCGCCTGGTGCCCGTCCCCGACGGCGGCGACAACTATCCCGACGGCATCATTCTGCACACGGCGCTGGTCGGCGACCCGGACGACCCAGACGGCTACCCGGGCAGCGTGCTGGTCAACTGCCCGGTGCTCAAGGTCCACTGCAACGCGGTCATCACCAGCGCCATCAAGAACCTCGGCATCGGCGGATGGCCGATGCGCGCCAAGCACGGCGACGATCCGAGCTCTCACGACTGGCTCTACGCGTTTCCCCACGCCGACCCTCCGGGAATGAAGGGCGGCGTGCCGGGCGGGCCCAACAAGGGCGGCGTCTACCACACCTGCTGGTACGTGAAGAAGGTCAACGCCGAAGGCATGCCCCTCGAGATCGCCGAGACCCCAAACCACGGCCTCGACGGGACCATGGTGGATATCAACCTGGCCATCAAGAGCCAAATCCCCCTCACATTGCACGTCGTGGACGCCATCCGCCCGATCAACATCGAGCACGGCGGCAGCGGCACGGGGGTGGCCCTGGACGAAGGCCTCATTCTCACGTCCGATGACCCCGTGGCCGTGGACCTGTTCTCGGCGCGGTACCTCTTCAAGAACGTCCCGAGGGATCCGGCCGCTCCCGCCGCGTTCGAGCGGCCGCTCGCCATCCCCCGCTACGACGAGGCCATGGGCGCGATAGTCGCCGACGAGAGCGTCATGGACGCCCGCGTGTCGCGCTCCAGGCTGTTCGCCTACGGCGCCGGCCGCGGGCTCGGGCTGCTCGACTACCACGTCGAGGGCACCGACATGACGGCCTCGGATGCTGCGTCCGGCGGCCCCCTCCCGCTGGTCACGCTGGACGGCCATTTCGGCAGGGTCAGGGACGGGCGCTTCGAGGACGTCGTGACCGAGGAATTCTACTACGACGTCCCCAAGATCCTCTGGGACCTCCAGCCCGTCATGCTCGCCCACGCGCGGGCGACGGACGCGCTGACCCTGGCCGCCCTGGGGTGCGACAGCGGCTACCTCGCCGAGCTCATGGTCCTGGACGAGGATGGGGACGGCGTCGTCGATGACTGGGAGGCCGGCAAGGCCGGCATGTGGGACTGCCAGTGCGCCGGGGGCGGCATCAGTCTCAACCTGCACGCGCACGGCCACACGCACCACGGCAACTTCCACGCCCCTTCCCGGATCCTCAAGTTCGCCGACAAGGCCTGGAACGTGGACACGCTGA
>JBAXRL010000581.1:0-2730 GCA_037131205.1 Actinomycetes bacterium
CGCTCGTCGAAGCGGTCTGCCTCGCGGCCGGCTACGAGCCGCCCATCATCTGCACTCCAGACGAGCTCATGGGAGAGGAGTCGCCACATGTCGAAGTCTCGTGAGGAACCGCAGGCCCCGTGGGTGGATCCGATCGTCGCCGAGATTCACGCCGCCCGCGAGCGGATCATGGCGGCGTGCAGCGGGGATCTGCACGCCTTGTGCGAGCAGTTGCGCGCGCACCAGCAGGCGGCGGGAAGGACTCCGCTGCGACACGAGTCGCGCCCGCCGCGCCCTGGAAGCGGGCGGGCGGCGTAGCAGGTCCGGCGCGCCGCGGCTCGGAAGCGGCGCTGCCCTTGGACCTCCGCGCGTGCCTGATCGTTCGTCACGCGGCGACTGCGTCGCGCTCGACCTCGTCGCGGATCGCGAGCACCTGGTAGGGGCCGCGCAGCCAGTCATCTTCGCTCGCGATCAGGGTGCTGATGACCACGCCGAGCTCCATCTCGATGTCGAAGAGCGCGTCCGTGACGGCGTCGCGCTCGCGCCACGACAGGGAGCGTGATGTGAGCACGAAGAGATCGATGTCCGACTCCGCACAATCGAGCTCGGCGTTTGGCACGCTCGCTGAGGATCAGGTGAGGCTCCGCACCACGTATGTTGAGGCTGCGCAAAAGCGCGCTGTGATTGAGCGCCTCGAGGACGGCCTATGGTACGCGGAGGTGCCGGAGCTCCGCGGGGTGTGGTCGGATGGCGCCGATCCGTTTGCCTGTCTGGACGCCCTCACTGGCGTCATCGAGGATTGGATTGTGCTGAAGCTTCGTGATCACGATGCCGACTTCCCGATTCTCGACGGCATAGATCTGAACCAGCGCTGACGGCATGTCCGCGCCGGCGACGATTCCGCGACAGCGCCTGATCTCCCTCCTCCACGACCTCGGCTTCGAGGGTCCGGAAGGAAGCCGCCAGGATTCCAGAGCTCGGTCGCCCCCGTGACCGCGCACCGCTCAGCGAGGACCGCGCTGGTTTCGCGCTCGGTCGCCACCAAGTGGGGCCTCACCCCACAGGCTGCGGCTTGGGGAACTGGAAGCTCCCATCGACGATCGCCTCGAGTGTTCCGTAGAGCCGGACGAGGTAGCGCCAGCCCTCTGGGGTGTAGATGAAGTTCAGCTGGTCCGGATCACCGCCGAAGTGGATCGTGACGCTGCCGTCATCGTTCGGCTTGGCAGTGACGCTGTTGACGATATAGGCGTTGTAGTCGTTCTTGACCACGCGCAGGTCGCGGTCGTAGACCGTGACCGACCAGAACCCGTCGACCGGAACGTCGCGCACGGTGAGTGTGTGCGGCGTCTTGCCGTCGTTCTGGGGCACGGCGCCTTGGAGGATCAGCGCTTCGGTCGGCTCGGGAACTCCGGTCCACCCCGAAGCGCTGGCGACGTAGAACTTCACCGGGTCGACCTGGTCGACGTCGCCGAACGCGTTCGACCAGTCGTCCATCGTGTAGTAGAGGACCCTGAACGCGTCATCGATGCGTCGATACGAGTGCGGATCCCAGTTGGGGATCTCGAACGAGCCGGGCGACGCTTGCTCCACGACGATCTTGTCTTGGAGCTCTTGGACTGCCCTCACATCGGCCGGGTCGTTCGGGTCGACGAACGTGCGGAAGTTCACGCCGATGTAGCGCGTGCCTGCGTTCTCCCGCGTGATCGTGTACTTGCCGGGTCTTGTGGTGCTCAGCTTCAGGTACTGGTCTTCATTCTGGACGAGCATCGACTGGTACCGGCCACTGGTCTCGGGCTTCGTGATGGTCACCGGCTCCGTGAGATCGAAGACGCCCAATGAGTAGAGCGTGTCCCGGTTCTCCCCGATGCCCAACTGGACTTCGCCGACGGGTGCGAGATCTCTCACATGGTAGAACTTGCCGAGCCCGCCATTGTCCACGGTTGCCTGAAACGAAGCATGGCAGTTGGCTCGCGGGTAGTTCTCCCACGTGACGGGGACCGTCCCGCCGACTTCTGTCTTGCGTAGTGTCTCCTCATTCATCGCCGATGCTCCTCTCAAACCGGTGCGAAGTCACACTGCGTGTCGTCGGAGGACGCGTCTTCCCCGCCGGCGTCCAGTCTGCCGTGGGAGCCTCCTCCCTGGTCCGGCGGACAGCGCGATTGTAGGCGCACAGACGAGCCCTGGGAAGTGCCGGCGCCGGTATCAGGCCTGCAGGCCCGCCGAGGTCGACCGGCGGCACGACGCGGGAGGTGGGTAGGAGAGACGGAGGCCGACGATCGCTTGCCGGAGGCAAGAAGGAACGCTCGCCGGCGGCGGTCGGCTCCCAGCCGAGTGTCGGCGGCATGGTGTACGCGACCCCCACACTGCATGGTCGCCGTGCGGCTGCTCGAGCCGGAGCTGGACGCCGGCTGCGCGCGGGTGCAGGCGGACACGTATCCGCGCCCGGGGCAACCGCCCTCGCGATCGACCGGTTGACGTTGGTCCTGAGGGCATGACATCCGCTGCGTCGCGTGCTATCCTCAAGCCCTTACCTCTCCCGGGTTTCGGCCCGGGACGCGAAACCGCCGCAAGGCGGTTTCTGCATTTCTGGGGCAATCGTCAACCTGAGGATGGTCGCCGTGCGTCCGCGTGCTCGAGTCTACGTCGATGGGTTCAACTTCGACTACGCGGCCTTCGGCAGGGGCCGCGGGACACAGGCGGCCTTTCGCTGGCTCGACCTCCCACGCTTCTTCGATGTGGTGCTGCCGGAGC
>JBAXRL010000582.1:0-2722 GCA_037131205.1 Actinomycetes bacterium
CGCTTCAGCAACCAGAAGACGGCCGTCGACATGACGGTCCATTGAAAAGGGGTGTCGATCATGAGTGAGGAACGCAGCCGGATCCTGAGCCTGCTCGCCGGCGGCAAGATCACCGCCGAGGAGGCCGAGCGCCTGCTCGACGCGCTCGCGGCGAGCAAAGGCGCCGCCGCGGAGCCCGCCGGGCCGGCGATCCAGGGCGACCCCGCGCCGCTGATCGCGGCGCTGCCCAAGTACCTCTACGTCAAGGTGCTGGCGGCGAACGGCGACAACGTGGACGTGAAGATCCCCATCGTGCTCGTGCGCTCGGGGCTCAAGCTCACGTCGCTCATCCCCCCGCTGGCGATGGACAAGATCAACGACACGATGTCCGAGCACGGCATGTCCGTCGACTTCAGCAACTTCAAGCCCGAGGACATCGACGAGCTCATCGGGGGCCTGCGCGACATGGAGGTCAACGTGGACGCCAAGAACGGCGATACGGTGCGGGTGTACTGCGCGTAGCGGCCTGACTTCGGGATCACGCCGCCGTACCGCGAGCTGGTCCGCCGCCGCCCCCGGCCCCGGTGTACCGAATGGGCCTTTCGAGCAACGGTACATCCAACAGCCCCCGTCAGACGTACGTCCAACGGATCCGGGGCGATCGGTATGCGCCCGCCCGTCCCGGCGCGCCTGCCGCTCCGCCGCCTCGCGCCGCCCGGCCCCGGCCTGCCGCGCCGCACGCGCCGGGGCCGCGGGAGCCGTGGCGGCGGGGTAGTACTGTGAGGGAAGATAGGGAATTCCGGCGAATCCTTATCCTCCCCGGCGATCGAGCCTGCGAACGGCCGTACGCGGCCCGACAGTCAGGGAATCCTTATCTTCCCTTCTGGCGCTACCCCGCGCCGGGGTCGCCGCAGTCGCCGCGGCCGCCCGGCGGCGGCAGCGCTCTGCCGTCCTTCCGGTAGAGAGCGATCACCTCATCGACGATTCGGCGCAGCTCCACGAAGACCGCCAGCTCGTCGTCTCCGTGGCGCCCGCCATACACCAGACCTGGTGAGCGGCCCACGTAGCACCGATCCGCTTCGGACCACTCCACGATCTTCACGTACCTCGTGCTGTCCTTCATTTCGTCGCTTCCTCGATCGCGAGCTGTCCGCCGGCCTGGCTCGATCGTTCACTCTACCCGCCGGCGGTCCCGGATGCGCCAACGCCGACGGGTAGCGCCGCAGCGCGGCGCCACGCGCGGGGCCCAAGACCGTGAGAGCCGCTCTTGCGCACTTGGCGCGCCCACGATCGTCCTCGCCCGCCGGGCATTGTGCGGGGGTCACCTTCAGGTTACAGTCCCCGAAGGGTGACGAGGAACGACCAAGGGGGGGCCATGGACCGCGCGCGCAAGCAGTCTCCGGCGGCGACGGGCGCGGACGCGTCGCGCACGGACCGTGGAGACCCCTCCGCCGGGCGTGGTTCGGACCACGGCAGCCAGCCTCCTCGCTCGCGACCGTCGCTCTCGGTGAGGTGGGGCACGTGGGTGGCCCGGCACAAATGGTGGGTGCTGGGGGCATGGCTCGTGCTGCTGGTCGTGGCCGGGCTGTCCTATCCGCACCTGATGTCCAACCTCTCCGCCCCCGACTACAGCGTGACCGGCTCCGACTCCGAAGAGGTCGCCAACCTCATCTCGGCCGACTTCACCACCATCGGCGCCGAGCAGGACATCATCGTCTTCGATTCGTCGAAGCTGAAGACCACCGACAAGGAGTACAAGGACGCCGTCGATCGCGTCGTGAAGGCTGTCAAGGACCACGAGGGCGTCGTCGCCGTCGTGAGCCCCTACGACCCGGGCTCCGACGCCCAGATCTCCGCGGACAAGCGCGCCGCCTTCGCGACCCTTGGCCTGAACGGCAGCGACAGGGAGCGGGCCGACCTTTCCACGGACCTTCAGGATGTGGTCGCGCAAGCTGTGGGCGCGGCGCCGGTCGACGCCTACCTGACGGGCTACTCGCAGTCCGCGAACGACACGACCGAGGTGGAGAACGCCGACGTCGAACGGGCGGAGTCCATCGGCATCCCGATCGCCCTGGCCGTCCTCGTCATCGCGCTCGCGGCGGTCGTCGCCGGCCTACTCCCGCTCATCGTGGCGCTCTTCAGCCTCACCTTCACCTTCGGGATCCTCTCGCTGCTGATCGCGTGGCGGCCGCTCGACTCGTTCCTGCTCTCCATTGTGACGATGGTCGGCGTCGGCATCTCCATCGACTACTCGCTGTTCATCCTCAGCCGTTATCGGGAGGAGCTCGTCAAGGCTCGCGACGCGGGCGACGCCGAGCCCGTGGTGACAGCCGTCGGCGTCGCCATGCGGACCAGCGGCCGGACGATCCTCTTCTCCGGCTCGATCGTCGCGATCTCGCTGTTCTCGCTGTTCGTGGTCAAGTCGCCGCTGTTCACCGGGATGGCGTTCGGGGCCGTGCTGGTCGTGATCTGCACGCTGCTCACGGCCTGGACGATGCTGCCGGCGCTGCTGGCGGCGCTGGGGCGCCGCGTCAACTGGCTGTCGCTGCCGAAGAAGTGGCAGCCGGCGGCGGACGTCGCGGGGGACGCCGGCAAGATCAGCGGCTGGGGCAGGTGGGCGCGCACCGTGCTCAAGCACCCGTGGCTGGCGCTCCCCGCGGTCGCCCTCCTCGTCCTGTTCGCCCTGCCCGTGGTCAACATGACGCTGGGCATCGACCTGGGCCTGGCGGCGATCTCCGACACG
>JBAXRL010000583.1:0-2719 GCA_037131205.1 Actinomycetes bacterium
CTGGGCGGGGCTCCGGCGCCTCTCCAGGCGCGCCAGACGGTCCTCGAGAGCGCGCCTGATGGCCGCCGTGAGAGACTCGCCCGTCTCGCGGGCGAGCACCCGCGCGAGACGCTCCGTCTCCTCGTTCTTGATGGAGATGCCCATACCGGCAGTCTACCATATCTTCGGGAATCTAGAGCTCCGGCGGCGCTGCGGCGATGAATGTGCGGTGTGCCCGCCGGCGCCCCGCACGTTGACCCGGCTGCGTCGGTCAGTCGCTGAGCCGGAAACGCCACACGGCGAGCGCGAACAGCGCCAGCGACCAGGCAAGCGCGACGCCGAAGGCGGGCAGCACGTCGGCGACGCCGAAGCCGCGCACGACGATGCCGCGCAGGCCGTCGAGGATCCAGGACGTGGGCAGCAGATGGCCGACGGCCTGGAAGGCCGGCCCGGTGATCTCGAGCGGGAACCACGCCCCCGACAGCGCCGCCACGGCCATCGACACGAGAACCGTGGTGGCCACCATGGCCTGCTCGCTGGTGAGCACCGCGGCGAGCAACAGGCCCAGCGTGGAGGCGAACAGGGAGAGCGCGACCATCATCAGGAGGAGCGCCGCGGGGTCGCGCAGGTAGTCGACGCCGAAGAAGAGCTGCCCGGCGCCGATGAGGACGATCTGCTGCGCGAACGTGAGCGCGAACATCCCTGCGGCCTTGCCGGCGATGAGCTCCCAGCGGCGCAGGCGTGTGGTCATGAGGCGCTGCAGCGTGAAGTTGCGCCGCTCCTGGATGAGCGCGATGCCGGCGGTCAGCAAACTGAACAGGATGAAGTTGACGAGCATGCCGGGTGAGCTCAGCACGAAGCCGGTGGGGATCTGGCCGGCGGCGGCGCCGGCCGCGATGACCTTGACGGTGGCGACGGGGTGGGCGAGCGCCTGAGCGGCCAGTGGACGGGCCATGAGAAGGGCGGCGTCCTTGTAGCTCTGCTCAGTGCCGCCGGGGATGCTGCGGCGGGGCACGCCGGCGACCGCCACGGCCGCCTGAGCGGCGCGCTCGCCGGCCGCCAGCTCGCCGGCGAGCGCTGTCACCTCGGTCTGTACGGTTTGGGCGCCGGTGGAGCCGGCGGTGCTCACCAGGGTGAGCGCGGCCGGCCGGCCGGCCGCAAGCGCCGCCGAGAAGCCGGCCGGGATCTCCAGCGCCGCGGCCACCTTGTTGTCGTCCACGGCCTTCTCGGCGTCGTCCTGGGTCATCATCTCTGTCTTGACGACGCCGGACCTGGCGAGGGCGCTCACGAGCTGCGTCGCCGGCGCGCCGGAGTCCGCGTTGTAGACCGCCAGCGGCAACCGGTCGCTGCCGCCGCCGAACATGAGCCCGAAGAAAGCCGTGAAGGCCAGCGGCATGATGACCGTGAAGAGCAGCGCGAGCCGGTCGCGGCGCGTCTCCAGGAAGTCCTTCGCGACGAGTGTCCAGATGCGTTTCACGAGAGCCTCACGCGTAGCGCTTGCGGAAGCGCAGCACGGCGACCGCGAAGCACGCGACCGCGAACAGCAGGGGCGCCAGCAGGTTGAGCACGATGTCGCCGAGCCCGCCGCCGCGCATAACGGCGTCCCAGCCCTGAAGAAGCCAGCCGTTGGGCGTGAGCTTCTGGACGGTGGCGTACGTGCCGCCGGCGGCTGCGGCGCCGGTGAAGTTGCCGCCGAGCAGGGCCAGCACCAGATAGACGCCGGCGCCGATGGCGCCGGCCTGCGCCGGCGTGCGCACCAGCGAGATCACGAGCAGCGCCAGGCCGGAGGCGACCGCCGCGGCCACGAGCGTGAGCGCCGCGACAGCGTCGAGCCTGCCCCAGTCGATGCTGAAGATCAAGCGCCCGGCGACGAGCAGGATCACGGCCTGCACGGTCACCGTGACGAAGACGCTGCTGAACTTGCCGCCGAGGATCGTTTGCCGCGGCGTCGGCGTGGTGAACAGCCGCGGCAGTGTACCGGCGCGATCCTCGTCGATGATCGTGCGGGCCACGTTGTTGGCGCCGAAGAACATGAAGAAGATCATCATGCCGGCGAGGATCGTGCCGCTGACGCCGACGTCCTTGGTGCTCACGCCGCCGGGCAGCCGCGGCGCGCGCTGCGCGACGCTGACCCCGGCGGCCGCGCCGCCGTCCTGGAAGTACTGTGCGGCGGCCTTCTGCGCGAGCTCGCCGGCACGGTCGCCGTCGCCGTTGGCGGTGGCCAGCCCGGCGGCGGCCGTGGCGGCGGCGCGGGCGCCGTTGAAGCCCAGCAGCGCCTGGCCGACGACGCTTTCGGTGATGGCGCCGCCAATCTGCTGGGTGGGGTTCTCGTACACCTCGATGGCGGTCGTCGGCGCCACCGAGCTGGTACCGACGATCACGCCGCTGAAGTCGGCGGGGATGATGACGGCCGCCGCCGCCTTGCCGTCGTCGACGGCCTTGCGCGCCTCTGCGGCCGACGGCTTGTCGCCGACCGTGATGATGTCCTTGAGCTCCGGACTCTTCATGACGCCCACGACCACCGCTCCGTAGTTGCCGACGGCGCCGACGGCGGACGCGCCCACGTCGGTGTTGGCCACAGCCACCTTGGTCGCCGACATGGAGAAGCTCTGGCCGCCGCCGAAGGCGAAGCCGAGCAGGGCGGCCAGAGCCAGGGGCGCCACCAGCATCATGGCCAGCGCCGGCACGTTGCGCATCGTGCTGCGCAGGTCCTTCCAGGCGATGGCGAGGATGCGGCTCA
>JBAXRL010000584.1:0-2718 GCA_037131205.1 Actinomycetes bacterium
TTTCGCCGCCTGCTGCCGGCCGCGGCGCTCCTGCTCTGCCTGGCCGCCCTGGCGGCGGTGCCCGGCTCCGCTCTCGCCGCCGCCGGCGAAGCCGAGCAGGCGCTCGATGCCGAGGCCGTGACCGCGGCGACCGCCGACCCGACGGTGGCGGCGGTGCTGCGCGGCACGACCTACCAGACGAGCGTCGCCGTCTGGGGCGGCGCTCAAGGCGCGCCGGCCGGCGCCACCGTGACCTTCACGTGGCCGGCCGCGAGCGCTCGCGCCGCTGCCGGCGTCTGGCCGCTGCTCAAGACAGAAAGCGGCGAAGCGCCGGCGCCTCCCTACGCTTCTGTCGAGCACCGTGTCCGCATCGACGACCTCACGGCCCTGCAGGTCGACGTCCTGCTGCAGGACGGCCGCGTGCTCCAGGTATTGCCCCTCCACGGCGAGACGCAGTTCCGGCTGCTCGAGGAGACCTGGCCGCCGTTCTCGTGGTTTCCGTGGTTCACGGCCCGCCCGTGGCTGCTCCTGCCGGTCTTCCTCGTGGTCGGCGCGATTGTGATCGCGCGCGCCTGGCGGCGCTCCCGCTCCTGGAACCGCAGGCTGCCGTCGCTCACGCGCCACGACCGCCAGTTCCTCGGTCGCCTGGCTTTCATCCTCTTTCTCCTCGCCGGGTTCGCCTGGCAGGTGTACGAAGCCATCTACGCGGCACGCGCGCCGGCGGTCGATCCCGGAGGTCCCAACGCCGGCGATCTGGCCGCCCTGCCGCTCCTCCTGTTCCCGCCCGCCGTCTTCCTCGCCGCCCTGGCCATGGAGCTCACGCCGTCGGGGCATCGCGTGGCTTGGGGTCTTGTCGCCTTCCTGGCCGCCGCCGGCAGTTTCTACAACCTCGCGGCGGCCGTCACCGGCACGACCACCAACCTCAATCTGTTGTACTACATCCTTCTCGGCGTGCTCTGCATCCTTGCCGCTCCGCGCGCCTTCTCCGCCGGCCGCATGGGCTGGAGCAGAAACAGCATGCCGCGCTACGCCTGACGCGCGCCCCGCGGCGGCACTCACAGCCGCCTCCCAGCCGCCTCCCAGCTTGCGCCCAGACGGGTCCGCCACACTCTTCGTGTCGGGTTTCCAGGACAGAAGAGGTAGAGGATGCACATGTCGACTCGCGCCGCGGTCCTTGCGGCGGCGCTCCTGCCGGCCGGCGGCGCGTCGGGCCTCGTGCTTGCCGCGTGCGGCGGTTCGTCCACGGCCGACCCACAGGCGCGGGCCGGGCCGTCGGGCATGCCCCGGGCCAAGGGCAAGATGGGCGACCCCGGCGATCTGATCGCTGAACGGCTGGACGCGCTCGTCGATGACGGCACGATCGCGGCGGCGCGGCAGACGGCCATCGAGGCGGCCCTGACGCAGGGCATGCACGGCGCTTCGCCCGCCGCGCGGCCATCCGCGGGCGGCTCGTCGCCGCAGACGTACTGAACTGTGAGGGGCGCGGCCGGCAAAGGCGCGCCGTCCATGCGGCGCCGGCACACGGGGCCGCGCCGCGCCCCTTGCGAGACCGTCAGCGCCGGATGAGCTCGATCTGGTTGCCGTCGGGATCGGCCACGAAGGCGATCTGGGGCCCTGTGCCCTCGAGCAGATAGGGCTCCCGCAGCACGGTGCCGCCGGCGGCCGTGAGCTTCGGCAGCAAAGCCTCGATGTCTTCGACATCGAAGGCGAAGTGGCCGAAGCGTTCGCCGCCCTCGTAGGCGTCGTCCCTGCCCCAGTTGTAGACGAGCTCGATGGCGAAGTTGCCCTCCGGTGGCTCGATGAAGGCCAGGGTCGCCTTGCCCTTCGTCAGCTCCGACGTGCGGCTCAGCGTCATGCCCAGCGCCTCGTAGAAGGCGAGCGCCGCGTCCAGGTCCCTGGTGCGCGTCGCCACGTGCACGAACTTCATATGGTCCTCCGATATACTCCGTGCATGACCATCCATGCTTTCGCTGACAGGGTACCCCTCTTCGCCGCCGATGCCTACGTCCATCCCGACGCCACCATCATCGGCGACGTCGTTCTGGAGGACGGCGCCAACGTCTGGCCGGGCGCTGTGCTGCGCGGCGACGTGGAGCGCATCCTGCTCGGCGCGCAGACCAGCTTCCAGGACAACTCCGTGGCGCACGCCGACCCCGGCTTTCCCGTCACCATCGGCGCCGGGTGCATCGTCGGGCACGGCGTCATCGTCCACGGGGCGACCATCGGCGCGTGCTGCCTCATCGGCATGGGGAGCACGCTGCTCAACGGCTGCGAGATCGGCGACGACAGTATCGTCGGCGCCAACTCGCTGGTCACTCAGGGCAAGAGGTTCCCCCCGCGCAGCCTCATCATGGGTTCGCCGGCCAAAGTCGTGCGCGAGGTGACCGACGAGGATCTGCGGCCGCGCGCCGCGCTGCACGACCGCTACGCGCGGCGCGCGCGCAGGTACGCGGAGCTCGGGCTGGCCGCCGACCTCTCCGCGTTCACCCGGTAGCTTGAGGCGCGTTCGCGCTTGCGCTCAGGCCCGTCCGCGGACGGGTAAGTAGGCCCCATCGCCGCCAGTGCAGCTACTGGGTCCTCGACGCCAGGCGCCCCGAGACGCGGACGCGGCGCGTCGCCGAGACGGTGCGCCGCGCTGCCGCCGGGCTCAGACCGGGGGGAGAAGGACAAAGGGCCTATCCCGACAGGGATGTGCGTGCGGGGCGTTCGTGGACCGAGCGGGGCGGTCACGAGACGGTC
>JBAXRL010000585.1:0-2714 GCA_037131205.1 Actinomycetes bacterium
CCCCGCTCGGTCCACGAACGCCCCGCACGCACATCCCTGGCGGGATAGGCCCTTGGTCGTCTCGGGAGCGGGCAGCGGTGACCTCTTCGTGATGGCGGCCGGATCGGATCATGGCGACGAGCCCGCCTTCGTCGCCGCCGTCGTCGAGATCATGCCGTGAGCATCGACCGGCAGGGCGGCGCCACGGACGCACGCATCGCCGTGATCTCGGACACGCACGGGCGCCTTGACCGTCGCGTGCTCGAGGCCTGCGCCGGCGCCGACCACATCATCCACGCCGGCGACGTGGGTTCCAGCACGGTCCTCGAGGCACTGGCGCGAGTGGCGCCGGTGACCGCGGTGCGCGGCAACCGCGACCGCGGCGCTCTCGGCGCCGACCTGCCCGACGAGGCTTTCGGCGAGGTGGCCGGTCTGCGTTTCGTGGTCGCGCACAAGCGCCGCGACATCAAGGCCGGCCACCCGGATCCTGCAGCCGAGGGTCTGGGGCTGCTCGTCTACGGCGACACCCACCGGCCGGAGATCCGCTACCGAGGGTATGCGCCGGGCCGGGTGCCGGTGCTGTGGCTCAATCCCGGCAGCTGCATGGCGCCGCTCCCACACGATCCGCGTCCCAGCATGGCGCTCGTCCTCGTGCGTGACGGCGAGCCCCACGCGCGCCTCATCTTCTTCCCGTAGCCTCCCGAGCCGCAGCCGCCGCGCGCGTTCCTCTGTCCCTCCCTCCACGACTCACAACACGCCGCAGGCGTGCGGCGCACGTTTTGAGGGCATGGACAATCCATACATCAGGCCGCCGGCGTGTGGCCTGGTCACCGAGGGCGCGAGCCCGTCAGGATCACGCGCGGCCTTGAAGAAGGCTGCCGACTGGAGGAGAGCGCCTCCCGCCCTCCCGCACCTGCCGCCGCGCCCAGCATCTTCGCAAGGCTGACCGATGGCGCGCGCAAGCCGAGCGCCGGAATCGACCATGAGCGGAGTCAGAGCGGATAGCGATGAGGTCGCCGCGGCTCCCCTCGAAGCGCCGACCTCCGCCGCGCAAACACCTGGACCGGTTCGCTGGTCGCCGCCGGTGAGCCGCCAGACAGCCCCGCCTCAGGCCAGTCCCATACGCCGCAGCTGCCCCTCCGTGTAGCCGAAGTAGTGCGCCGTCTCGTGCAGCACCGTCACGCGGATGCGCCCCGCCAGCTCGGCGCGCGTCGCGCAGACACGCTCCAGGTTGGCGCGAAAGAGGTAGATCGTGTCGGCCCACGGCGCGCCGAAGCTGGTCGAGCGCCTGGTCATCGGCACGCCGTGGTAGATGCCGAGGACGCGGGGGTCGATGCCGCCGGCCACCATCTCCGCCGAGGGACGCTCGGCGACGAGGATGGCCACGCTGCGCAGCTCGTCGAGCAGCTCCCGCGGGAGCTCGGCCAGAGCCGCCTCCGCGACCGCCTCGAACTCGTCCTCGCACATGAGCGGCTGCGGCCGCGCGGCGGCGGCGTCGAGGCGCAGCACCTGGCCCCACTCGGCGGTCATGGCGGCGCGCTCGCCGCAGGCGCCCAGGGCGCGACCGAGCAGGTAGCGCGCGTCCGCCTCGGGGCCGGGCGGGAGGACGCCGCGGGCGAGGATGCCGCGCAGACGCGCGGCGGCGGCGGGCGCGTCGCCCGCGGCCAGCAACCACGCGGCCTCATGAAGCTCCGCCTCGAGGCCACGCCGCTCTGCGGCGGCGCCACTCGCGCTCGGCCCTGCGTGCTTCTGGGCATCCTCGGACATGGCGCCATCATAGACGGGATGGCGCGCGGTCACCGCAAGCCCCGTCGCGGCGCCGCTGTGGGGGTCACGCTTGCAGGAAGTGGAGCACCTCGTAGACGAAGTACGCCGGCCAGACGATCGCCTGAAAGACGCCATAGGCTCCATCCCGGAATGAAGTGGCGGCGCCGAGGTACGGGCGCTCGTGCATCGCCCGGGATCCGCCTCCCACCTGCGTGCCGAGGGCATCGACGCCGCGCACGGAGACATGGCCGACCCCTCGTCACTCGCCAGGGCCGTCGCCGGCTGTGACGCCGTCGCCCATTTCGCCGGGATCCTCGGCGACGAGGCGGTCCCCAGGGCGCGCTTCATGGCGGTGAACGCAGAAGGGACGAAAAGCCTGCCGGACGCCGCCGCCGCGGGAGTGCGACGTATCGCGGGGGCAAAGCGCGCCGGCGGCTCGGCTTCGAGCCACAGGTCGGCCTCGACGACGGGATGGCGGCGGTACGCGAGTGGGCCACCCGCGAGGGGCTCCTGTAGCTCCGCACGAGCGACTCCTGGGTCGCGTCGTTCCTATGATCGCGCGAGGACGCCCGCACCTGAAGGAAGTACAATCGCCGTGCCATGCCGTGCCGCGCGCGAGAAAGGGTAACCGATATGCAGCAAGTCGATGAGTTCCCCAACCTCTTCATCCTCGACCACCCCCTGATCCAGCACAAGCTGACCCACATGCGCAACGTCACGACCTCGACGCGCACGTTCCGCCAGCTTCTGCGCGAGATCGCGCTCCTCATGGGCTACGAGGTGACGCGCAACCTGCCGCTCACCGACGAGACCATCTGCACGCCGCTCACCGAGATGGATGCGCCGGTGATCGCCGGCAAGAAGCTCGCCATCGTGCCGATCCTGAGGGCCGGCGCCGGCATGGCCGACGGTCTGCTCGAGCTCGTACCGGGGGCGCGCGTCGGCCATATCGGCCTGTACCGCGATCC
>JBAXRL010000586.1:0-2713 GCA_037131205.1 Actinomycetes bacterium
ACTACGTGCTCAAGAGCAATCTCACGCGCCTCGCGCCCGCCGCCCTGCGCGCCGTCGAGGGCGCCGAGCTGCGCCGTAAGCAGCGGCGCTCGGCGGAGGCCGCCCGCCTCGCGCTGTTCGCCGTCGACCACGCCTCGCTGTCGATCATGACCGTGGCCGCCGACGGCGCGATCGTCTACGTCAACGGCTTCGCCTGCGACGAGCTCGGCGCGCGCCGCGAGGATCTGCTCGGCGCCAAGCTCTGGGAGTACGACCAAAACGCATCCGCGGCCACCTGGTCCGAGCGCTGGGAGGCTTTCAGGCAGAGCCGCGTCCTGGAGTTCGAACGCGACAGTGTCAGGAGCGACGGGCGCCGCCGGATCACCGACGTCACGGCGAACTACCTGGAGGGCGCCGACTGCCTGATCAGCTACGGCCGCGACATCACCGACAAGCGGCTGGCCGAGGAGCGCGCCAAGGCCAGCGAACAACGCTATGAACGGCTCGCCGACAACGCCCCCGACATCATCTTCCGCTACGACTTCATCCCGACCATGGGCCTCACCTACATCAACCCCGCGGTCGAGACCATCACGGGGTATTCGCCGGAGGAGTGCTACGCCGATCCGCAGCTCATGCTCACCATGGTGCATCCCGACGACGCCGCGCCGATGGCCGCGCTGGTGCAGTCTCTCACCCCTCCCGATGAGCCCCTGCTCATGCGCTGGATCGGCAAGGATGGCGTCAGCCGCTGGATGGAGAGCCACATCGTGCCGGTGCGCGACACCGAAGGGCGGCTCCTGGCCGTCGAGGGCATCACGCGTGAGGTCACCGAGCGCGTCGAGGCTGAGGAGGCCCTGCGGCGCCGGGAGCGGGAGTTCTCCACTCTGGTCGAGAACGCTCCGGACATGATCGTCCGCTTCGACACCGATCTGCGCTACGTCTATTGCAATGCTGTGGTCGCAGGTCAACTGGGAGTCCCTGCGCAGATGCTCATCGGCAAGACGCCCCTGGAGACCGGCTATCCGCGCGAACAGGCCGAGGTCGTGCATCAGGCGCTGAGGCAAGCCCTGGAGACGGGCGCTGAGCAGATCGTCGAGCAGAGTCTCCCGACGCCCTCCGGCCACAGGCACTTCGCGACCCGCGTCGTACCGGAGCGCGACGAGCAGGGGAGCATCGGGTCCCTGCTGGCTATCACCCGCGACATCACCGAGCGCAAGCAGGCCGAGGAGGCGCTGACTCACTCCCGTGACCTGATGCGCTACATCATCGAACACAATCAAAGCGCCGTCGCGGTACACGACCGTGACTTGAAGTACATCTACGTGAGCGAGCGCTACCTGCACGACTACGGAGTGAAGGAACACGATGTGATCGGCAAAGGCCACTATGAGGTGTTCCCGGATCTGCCGCAGAAGTGGAGAGACGTGCATCGGAAGGCCTTGGCCGGGGAGATCTCGAGCGCGGAAGACGATCCCTACGTGCGCTCGGACGGCGCTGTGGAGTGGACCCGCTGGGAATGCCGTCCCTGGTTCGAAGCGGACGGCTCGATCGGCGGGATCATCGTCTACACGGAGGTCGTCACCGCGCGCAAGCGGGTCGACGAGGCGCTGCGCGTGAGTGAAGAGCGCAACCGCGCCATCCTCCAGACGGCCATGGACGGCTTCTGGCTGGTGGACACGGACGGGCGCCTGCTTGAAGTCAACGAAACCTACTGCCGCATGAGCGGCTACAGCGCGCCGGAACTGCTGGCCATGCGCATTCCCGACCTGGAGGCCGCCGAAGCGGGCGCTGACACAGTCGCCCACATCGAGAGGATCATGGCGCAGGGCGAGGACCGTTTCGAGTCGCGGCACCGACGCAAGGATGGGAGCCTCTTCGACATTGAAGCCAGCGCCCAGTTCCGGCCCGGCGAGGGCGGCCGGTTCGTGGTCTTTCTGCGCGACATCACCGAGCGCAAACGCGCGGAAGAAGAGCTGGCACAAAGCCACGATCTGCTCTCGAACCTGGCCCGGCTTGTGCCTGGCGTCGTCTACCAGTACCGGCTCTATCCCGACGGAAGCTCCGCGTTCCCCTACTCGAGCCCCGGCATGAACGACATCTACGAGTGCACGCCCGAAGAGGTACGAGAAGATGCCACCCCGGTCTTCGGGCGCCTGCACCCGGATGACTACGACCGCGTTGCCGACGCCATTCAGGAATCGGCGAGCACCCTCAACGAGTTCTACTGTGAGTTCAGGGTCATCCTTCCGCGGCAGGGTCTGCGCTGGCGCTGGTCCCAGGCGCATCCGGAGCGGACGGAGGATGGCGGCACTCTGTGGCACGGCATCATCTCGGACATCACCGAGCGCAAGCTGGCCGAAGACGCCCTGCGCGAGAGCGAGGAGCGCTTCGAGGGGTTCGCCGAGCACTTCCCCGGCTACCTGTTCATGCAGGACGAGGAGCGCCGCTACGTCTACGTGAACCGGCCCGAGGAGAAGCACGGCGACGTGCGCCGGGAAGACTGGTTCGGCAAGACCCCGTCGCAGGTGTGGGGCGACGACGGTGCGGCAAGAGCAGAGGACAGGGTCCAGCGCGCCCTGGATGGAGAGGTGGTCGATGTCGTCGAACCCTGGATGCCGCCTGGTCTGCACGAGTACCTGCACACGGTCTACTTCCCGATCCCTCGCGCGGACAAGCCGCCGCTGGTCGGCGGCATCTCGATCGACGTCACGGCGCAGGTGGCGGCCGAAGA
>JBAXRL010000587.1:0-2709 GCA_037131205.1 Actinomycetes bacterium
ACCGGGTAGACGATGCCGTCGTACTCCGCGCCGATGAGGTTGCGCAGGAGGATGTAACCGACCGACCCCTTCTTGTTGGAGGCGCCGATGACGGCGATGCTCCTGGGGTCGAACAGCTTGTCGAGGTTGCGTGTGCTCATGACTCTGGTCCCATCGTTCGTGGTTGCTCAGCCGGAAGTCCGGCGTGGGGTTTCTCGTGTACCCTACGCTGTGGAGGCCTGCGGTTCATCCTCGCGAGTGATGGCCGAGAAGGAGAACCGCCTTCGCCGGAACATACTGGCGGTACCGGCGTCTTCGCGCGAAGTGGCACGAAGACGGGCCGGAGACGTGGAGTCGACCTGGAGGTGTCGCCGTGAGCGAGCCCCTGTACGCGCAGCGCTACCGGCTCGCGGAGGCGTTGCCTCCCGGCGGGGCGTTGGCCGTCCACCGCGCTGTGGACTCCGGCGGGCGCGCGGTGCGCATCGCCGTGGTGCGGCCCGCCGACCCCGATGCGTTCATGCGCCGCATGGGCGTCGTGGCGGCGGCGCGCCATCTCGACCTGCCCGCCGTGCTCGACGTCGGGCAGGACGGCGGCGACGTGTTCGTGGTCACCGAGGACGTGCGCGGTGACGACGCGGCGGCCCTGACTGCGCGCGGACCGCTGCCCGTCGCCGCGGCGACGATGGTCGCCGCCGAGGCCGCCGCCGGCCTTGCCGCGCTGCACGCCCGCGGCGCCGCGCACGGCGGCGTGGCGCCGCAGACGCTGGTGCAGACCGGCGACGGGACCGTGAAGCTGACCGACGCCGGGCTCGCCGCCGCGTACCCGCCGCCCGACCTGCGCCCGGGAGCGCCCGCCGCCGAGGCGCGCTACCTCAGCCCGGAGGAGATCCAGGGACGTCCGGCCGAGCCGGCCTCCGACGTGTACCGGCTCGGCCTCGTGCTTTACCTGCTCCTCACCGGGTCGCACGTCTTCGACGGCCCGGACGCCGCCACCGTCGCCCGCGAGCACCTCGACGGGGTGGCGCAGCCGCCGCAGTTCCGCAATCCGGAAGTGCCGCCGGCGCTCGCGCAGATCGTGCTGCGCGCCCTCGAAAAGGACCCGGCGCGCCGCGGCGGCGCGGCGCAGCTCCAGCAGGATCTCTCGGGGGTGCTCGGCGCCGCGCGGGTGCAGGTCGCCGCGGAGCCCGTGAAGCCGAAGAACCGCGGCTGGATCTGGGCGCTCGCCGTGCTCGTCGTGGTCGCCCTTGCGGGGCTGGGCGTCGCCTGGGCGGCTGGGGCCTTCGACAGCGGCGAGACGCCGGTCAAGGAAGCCGCCGTCCCGAATCTCGTGGGCATGACACAGCAGGGCGCGGCCTCAGCTCTCGACCAGGCCGGCCTCAAGCTCGGCGAGGTCGTCAGCGAGCAGAGCGACAAGGGGCCGGCCGGCACCGTCATCACGCAGGATCCGGCGGCCGGCGGCACGGTCGCCGAGGGCGACCTCGTGGCGCTCGTCCTGTCGAGCGGCGCGGCGCCGAGCCCGCCGTCCACGGCCGAGGTCCCCAACGTGGTCGGGTCCACCAAGGCCGAGGCGGCGCAGACGCTCGGAGAGGCAGGCTTCGTGACCGACATCATCGAGGAGGCGAGCCTCACGCCGGCGGGCGAGGTGCTTTCGCAGTCGCCCACCGGCGGCGTGATCGCCAAGCCCGGCTCCCAGGTGACGATCACCGTCTCGACGGGCCCGGTGGTGGAGCCCTCGCCAAGCCCCAGCCCGTAACGGGCCTGCGTACGCAGAAAGGGCGGGTGGCCCTGCGGCCGCCCGCCCTTTCGCGCGTTCGTCTTGCCCAGAAGCTCCGCCTACTGCTTGTTCTCCTTGAGCTCCTCGACGACGGCCGGGTCGGCCAGCGTGGAGGTGTCGCCCAGAGAATCGAACTCGCCCTCGGCGATCTTGCGCAGGATGCGGCGCATGATCTTGCCGGAGCGGGTCTTGGGCAGGCCGGAGCTGGCGAACTGCATCTTGTCCGGCGTGGCGATGGGGCCCACGACCTTGCGCACGTGCACGACGAGCTCCTTCTTGAGGTCGTCGCTCGGCTCCACGCCGTCGTTGAGCGTGACGTAGGCGTAGATGCCAGTGCCCTTGATGGGATGCGGGAAGCCGACCACGGCGGCCTCGGCCACCTTGGGATGGCTGACCAGCGCACCCTCGACGTCCGACGTACTGATGCGGTGCCCGGAGACGTTGAGGACGTCGTCGATGCGGCCCTTGAGCCAGTGGTCGCCGTCGGCGTCGATGGCGCAGCCGTCGCCGGTGATGAAGACGCCCTTGAACATCGAGAAGTACACTTCTTTGAAGCGCTTGCCGTCGACGTCGCCCCACGTGCCGCGGATCATGCCGGGCCACGGAGCGGTGATGACGAGATGCCCGTCCTCGCCGACGCCGGCGGGGGTGCCGTCGCTCTTGAGCACCTGCGTCTGCACGCCGAAGAACGGCTTGCCGGCCGAGCCGGGCTTGAGGGTGGAGGCGCCCGGCAGCGGGGTGATCATGAGGCCGCCGGTCTCGGTCTGCCACCACGTGTCGCACAGCGGGATGCGGCCCTTGCCGATCTTCTCGTAGTACCAGAGCCAGCTGTTGGCGTCGATCGGCTCGCCGACCGAGCCCATGACGCGCAGGCTCTTCATCTCGTGCTTGTCGGGCCATTCGTCGCCCTGGCCGATGAGGCTGCGGATGACGGTGGGCGCGGTGTAGACGGTCGT
>JBAXRL010000588.1:0-2708 GCA_037131205.1 Actinomycetes bacterium
CGAATCCTTATCTTCCCCCCGGCGAGCGAGCCTGCGGACGGCCGTGCGCGACCCGCCAGTCAAGGATCCTTATCTTCCCTTTTCGTACTACCCCGCGCCGCGGTCGCCGGGGAGGCTGTGCCACACGAAGTCCACGGGCACGGCGTGGATCTGGGCGGCATCGTCCGGCCCGGCCATCTCCCTGAACAGCGGGTGGAGGGGAGCCGGGGGGAGGAGCTGACCGACAAGGCCCTCATGCGGATCGCGGCTACGAAGCCTCGCCGTTCGTGGCGCCGACCGCGCGACGGGACCCTGTGAAAGCGGCCCCCCGCGCGACCGGCCGCCTCAGCCGCCTTGCGCGGCGCGTGCCTCCGCGAGCGCGTCGGCGGCGATGGCGCGGAGCGTTTCGCGCACGCCCTCGGGCAGCAGCGGCCCCCGCGCCTCGGCGGCCACGATGAGCTCGTGGGCGCGCTCGCGCGCGGCGTCGAGCTCGTCGCGGCCGCCCGCCTCCCACGCCGCCACCGTGACCCGGCTCGCGACCTCGGGCAGAAAGACCTCGCCGGCGCGCAGCCTGCGCGAGGTCTCCTTCTGGCGCAGAAAGTCGCCGTCGAAACCGACGCGCGCCGTCACCTCGCTCATGATGCTGCTCGGCGACACCTCTGCCCCGGCCAGCAGCCGCGTGATCATCGTGGCGATCTCCGCATCGATGACCACCTGCGGCAGGCTGAACAGCCCGGCGCCGTGGAGCTGGCCGATGCCGCCGGTGATGAGGTCGGCGCCGCTCTGCGCCACGGCCAAGCCCTTGAGCGCCTTCTCGTAGCCGGCCTGCACGCCGCCGTGCAGCGCGTCGGTGGCGAGGCCCGGCGCCAGCACCGGCACGCCCAGCTCGTGACCGACCTCGACGCAGGCGGCGCACATGAGCGCCGTCTCGAGGGCGCCGAAGCTGAAGGCGCCAGCCTTCATGTCGAGCAAGCCGGCGCCGGCGCCCATGATGAGCGGCGCCCCCGGCGCCGCCATCTGGATGGCCGTAGCGACGGCGAGGAACTCGGCGACGTTCATGGTCACGGCGCCGGCCACCGACATGGGCGCAGTCGCTCCGGCGATCGGCATCGGGTATACGAGGATCGGCCCGCCGTGCCGCGCCATCTCGATGTTGACGTCGAGGAACGCCCCGCCGACCCCAAGCGGCGAGTGCGTGCAGCAGACGAAGCTGACGCGCGGCCGCGCGCAGTACGCGTCGAGCCCGCCGCAGAGCTCGCTCATCGACTCCAGCATCGCAGCGACGTGCCAGGGCGCCGTGACCTCGTGCTGCAGGTGCTTGCCGCTCCACTCGAGCACCGTGAGCAGCTCGGTGAGCTCCATTTCGTCCTCGGGCACATCGGCGGCGCCGACCGGCGGCCACATGATGTCGACCACCGGCATCGCATCGGCGACGATAGCCGCCCGGCGCAGGTCGTCGGTGGTGCTCGAGCGCACCAGGCCGGTCTCGTCGTCGAGGATCCTGGTGGGGGTGCCCGAAGGCAGGAAGTGCACCGCCGAGCCGTCGAGCACGAGGTCCTGCTCGGTGGTCGCCCCCGCCAGCAACACCTCATGCGGGCAACCGGCGAGGGCGCGCTCGACGAGCTCGCGGGGGAGGCGCGCGACCCCCGTTTCGCGGTCGACGCGCGCGCCCGCGTCCGCGAGCCGCTGCAGCGACGCGCAGGCGCCGAAGCGCATGCCGACCGTCTCCAGCAGCGCGAGCGCCTGGTCGACGATCAGGCGGCGCTCCTCCGCCGTGGTCCAGCTCACTTGTGGCCGCATGCCGCCTCCCGCCGCTCGTCGCCGCCGCGCTTTGCCGCTGCATCACACGACGCGGCGAGCACGGAGTCAAGGGCGCGATGCGCCGCGGCGCGCGGAGACGGTGGCGGTCGCGGGCAGGTGGACGTTCGCGGCGGCGGCGGGAAACGGCGGTCACGTCACCCAGGCGCGCCGCGGGCAGGCCCGGAAACGGCGCGCCGGATGCGCCTACAGGCCGATGACCTCGAAGTCCTGCGCGAGCGCGGCACGACCCTGCTGGCGATCGTGCGTCGCGAACACGAGCTCGTGATACCGGCGCTCGCGCAGCTGCAAGGCCGTCGCCAGATGAATCGCATCGAGAGCCTTGACCGGCAATGGAAAAGAAGACCCGGCGCGGTCAAGCACCGACCGAGAGACCGCGGTCCTGCTCATACGCCGGAGCTGCTCAAAGAGGACGAGGCGGCGTGCCAGGATCTCGTCCTCATCGAGCCCTTCGTCAAGGCGGGCCTTGTCGATGGCCCGCAGGCATTCGACTTGAGTAAGCAGCGAGGTGAGCCGCTGCGAGCACGTCTCGAGCTCCTCAAGGCGGTTCGGTTGGCGCATCACCACCCGACAGAGAACGGACGAATCGACATAGGCGATCACTCGTCCACCGCGCCCGTGGCAGAGCCGGCCCCGGAGACCTGAGCCCCGCTGGCCAGGCCTCGCGGGTGCGCCGGCGCGTTAGCGGAGGCGGCAAGGCCGAAATCGCGATCCTGCCGCACTTCGATGAGGTAGTCGACGATATCGCGCGACAGAGCCAGCGGCGGCAGGTCGACCTGGCCCCACAGGGCCGGGTCTTCGGTGGGCTCGATGATCTCGAGATCGTCGATCTCGTCGGGCTCGAACGGACCCAGGGTCGCGACCGGGATGTCGCGGCTGAGCACGGTGAACGACCGGCCCTCGCGCACCTC
>JBAXRL010000589.1:0-2701 GCA_037131205.1 Actinomycetes bacterium
CTGGGCGGTCAGCTCGTCCTGCTCCCAGATCAGGTACATGAGGTGGATGTAGCGCCGCGCCCCGGCCATGTCGGCGAGCAGCGCCGGGAACTTGTCCGCGCCGCGGGTGTACACCTCGACGCTGTCGGCGGGCAGCGGGACGGCGCCGCCTTCCGTGCGGCCGGTGGACTCGATGCGCTCACCGGCCGTGCCGACGAGATCGGCGATCGCCGCCTCGCTGAAGGCGGTGTTGGCCGCCGTCACGGGTACCAACGACTTCTCCGCGACGTCTTCCAGCCGGCGCAGGATGCGCGTGCGCCTGGGCGAGTCGCGGCGGAAGTTGCGCCCGATGAAGAAGTACGCCACCAGGCCCAGGACGGGGAGCAGGAGGACGACGAACAGCCAGGCGAGCACAGTGCTCGGGTCGCGGTCGTCGGTGGCCAGCACGACGACCACGCCGGCGAGCGCCAGCAGGAGGAGGACGTCGAGGACCCAGAATCCGAGGCCGGCGAAGCTGAAGTTGAGGATGGCGACTGAGATCACGGTTCCCTCAGCCTACCGGCGTCCGGTCACGACTCGCAGGTCGCCGCCGCGCCCTTCTCGAAGCGCATCTTGCACATCGCGTACTCCTCGGGCACGGCGATGGGGTAGTCGCCGTCGAAGCAGGCGCGGCAGAACCGACTCCTGGGCAGGCCCGTGCTGTCCTGCAGGCCCTCGAGCGTGAGGTAATGGAGGCTGGTGGCAGCGACCTTGGCGCGGATCTCATCGACGCTCAGGTTGGCGGCGATGAGCTCGGCGCGCGTGGCCATGTCGATGCCGTAGTAGCAGGGATACTGGATCGGCGGCGAGCTGATGCGCAGGTGCACCTCCTTGGCGCCGGCGCTGAACAGCATCGCGACGAGCTTGCTGGTGGTGTTGCCGCGTACGATGGAGTCGTCGACGACCACGAGGCGCTTGCCGCGGATGATCGCGGAGAGCGGATTGAGCTTCATGCGGATGCCCACCTGGCGCAGCTGGTCGTCGGGCTGGATGAAGGTGCGGTGCACGTAGCGGTTCTTGATGAGGCCCTCGGCGTAGGGGATGCCGGAGGCTGAGGCGTAGCCGATGGCGGCCGGCATGCCCGTGTCGGGCACGGGGATGACGAGGTCGGCCTCGACCGGCGCCTCCAGGGCCAGGTGCTTGCCCATCTCCTGGCGCACGAGGTGCAGCGTGCGCCCGGCCATCGTGCTGTCGGGGCGGGCGAAGTAGATGAACTCGAAGATGCACAGCGCCGGGCGCGAGCCCTCGAGCTCCACGCGCGCGCTGCGCAGGCCGTGCTCCTTGTCGACGATGACGATCTCGCCGGGCTGGATCTCGCGGACAAAATCGGCGCCGATGATGTCGAGCCCGGCGGTCTCGCTGCTGATCACGGGGTGCCCCTCGTAGCTGCCCAGGCAGAGCGGGCGCACGCCGTAGGGATCGCGGAAGCCGACCAGAGCGCCGTTGGACATGACCGCCGCCGAGAAGGCGCCGCGGATCTTGGCGACGGCGGTGCGCACGGCGCCCAGCAGGTCGCCCTCGGCCTCGTGGGCGATGAGCGCCGTGATCACCTCGGTGTCGGTGGTGCCGGCGAACTTGACCCCCTGCGCTATCAGTTCGTCGCGCAGCTCGGTGGTGTTCACGAGGTTGCCGTTGTGGCCCAGGGCGATCACGTCGCCGTTGCGGCTGCGCACCAGCGGCTGGGAGTTCTGCCAGTGACTCGAGCCGGTGGTGGAGTAGCGCACGTGACCGATGGCGTGCTGGCCGCTCATGCTCTGCAGCATCTGCTCGTTGAACACCTGGCTCACGAGGCCCAGGTCCTTGATCACGGTAATCTGACCGTCGTCGGCCACGGCGATGCCGGCGCTCTCCTGGCCGCGGTGCTGCAAAGCGTAGAGGCCGAAGAACGTCAGCCGCGCGACATCGTGCCCCGGCGCGTGGATGCCGAAGACGCCACAGCTGTCATGGAGGCGATCGTCGTGCAAGGTGCTCGGTCCTGGCTGGTCAGGCGAGCCGCTGAGGGAGCGACTCGTAAGCGGAATGGAGCTCGCTCACCGCGACGGTGAAGAGCTCCTCGCCTTCCATGGTACACCTCATGTCGGCGCCGGTCACCCGCCCGAGGACGCGGTGCGGCAGCCCGCCGAGCACCTCGTCCAGCGGCCCGAGGAGCTCCGCCGCGACGGTGACGATGACGCGGGTCGGGGCCTCGCCGAAGAGCGCGAGGTCGGGCCGCCCCGCGGCGCCGGCGACAGACGCGGCGGAGCCGAGGTCGACGTCGGCGCCGGGCCAGCGGCCGTGCCGGCCGCTCCGCGGCGCCTCCGGATCTGCGAACTGCGCGCCGCCGGTGCTGCCGCCGGCGATACAACATTCGGCCAGCGCCACGGCCAGGCCGCCCTCGGCGCAGTCGTGGGCGCTCTTCAGCAGACGTGCCTCGATGGCCGCGCGGAGCTTGTGCTGCAGCTCGACCTCGAGCTGCAGGTCCACGTCGGGCACGCGGCCCTCGACCTTGCCGTAGGCGATCTTCTGGTACTCGGAGCCGTCCATCCAGCCGGCCTCGGC
The DNA here is from genome assembly GCA_037131205.1 of Actinomycetes bacterium. Taxonomy (GTDB): domain Bacteria; phylum Actinomycetota; class Thermoleophilia; order UBA2241; family UBA2241; genus CAIXSE01. The sequence continues at coordinate 2,557 of JBAXRL010000589.1, forward strand.
GCCGAGCAGCACGATCACGTCGCCCTCGTCCTTGAAGGCGTCGTCGATGTGCACGCTCACGTCGTCGTACACGCCCAGCATGCCGATCATCGGCGTGGGGTAGATCGCCTGGCCGAAGCTCTCGTTGTAGAAGCTCACGTTGCCG
>JBAXRL010000590.1:0-2698 GCA_037131205.1 Actinomycetes bacterium
GCGGCGACCAGTTCCGCTTTCCCTACGGGGCCGGCAAGCTCGAGGACTTCTCCGCTTTTCTGTGCGGCGTGCTGTACGTGCCGTCAGGCCTTTACATGGCCTACGACGCCTCCATGCGGCTCGTGCACCCGCAGCACGTGGGCTACGTCCTCAGCCTGATCCCCATCTGCCTCTCGGCGATCCGCATGGCGATCCTCTACCTGCTGGTGCGGCGCCTGGCGCGCCAGACCAGGGCGCCCTCGCCGCTGCTGCACGCCTACCTGGTGGACTACCGGGTCGGCGTGCTCAGCGACGTGGGCGTGATCAGCGCCTTCGCCGTCGGTTGGCTCCTCGTGCACCAGGGTGTGGTGACGATGGGCGACAGGGTCGACCCGCTCGTCGGACTGACGATCTCCCTCTACATGGTCTGGGTGGGCGTGTCGCTGGTGCGGCGCAACTTCCGCGCCCTCATGGACCTGCCGCTGCCCGAGAGCGAGCAGCTGCGGGTGATGAAGGTGCTGGCGCGGCACTACGCCGACTACGACACCATCGGGACGCTCTACACGCGCGCCAGCGGCAAGCGGCGCTTCGTGGAGATCGAGCTGGTCTTCCCCGGCGAGCGCACCCTCGACGAGATCTCCGCGCTCAGCACGATCATGGAAGAAGGCCTGGCGGCCGAGATGCCGGGGCTCACGTTCAGGATCATCCCGGTCGGCGCGGCGGGGTGAGCGTGGGCGGCGCCGTGAGCGCCTGCGGCGCCGGCGCCCTCGGCCGCGGCGCCGCGGTCAGAGCAGCTCTTCCAGCGCTTTCATGTTCTCGACCGTCGCGGTCCACTGCCCACCGCAGGTGGCTCCCCCGTCCACGACGAGCGACGCGCCGTTCACGAACGACGAATCGTCCGAGGCCAGCCACAGCGCCGCGTTTGCGATGTCCATGGGCAGCCCCGGCCTGCGGATCGGCTGGACGGCGGCGAACGACGTCTCAAGCACCGCCATCATCTTGGCGGCCTGTTCCGGATGCCCGGTGGCGCCGGCGAAGATGGGCGTGATGATCCCGCCGGGGCAGATGCAGTTGACCCGCACACCGCTCTCGCCGAGCTCGGTGGCGGCGACTCTGGTGAGACCGATCACCGCCGACTTGGTGGCCGAGTAGATGTGTCCCCCCGTTGCCCGCCAGTATCCCCGCAACGCTCGCCGTGTTGATGATGCTGCCGCCGCCCCGACGCTTCATGACGGGGGCCGCGTGCTTCATGCCGAGAAAGACGCCGCCGAGGTTGATCGCCACGATGCGCACCGCGTGGCCTCGGCATACACTGTCATCGGGACCGTCGTCGGCATTCCGGCGGCGGGAGTCGCTTCGAGGAGGCCGTCATGCGCAGAGTCCCGCGTCTTGCACTCGCCGTCGCCATCGCCGTCGCCTGCGCGGCCTTCGCCGGGCAGGCGGTCGCCGCGCCCGGCGCCTTCGTCTGGAAGAAGACGCCGAACCCCACCGCCGGCAGCGACGCCCTGCACCTGTGCGCCGGCGGACCCGCCGGCGCTGTCTATGCCGCCGGCACGCAGGGTGACTACCCCGACGCCGACATCTGGGTGGTCAAGTACGAAGCCGGCGGCGCGCAGGCGTGGTCGCGGACGTGGGCAGGGCCTGACGGCGGCTACGACGAGCCTCGCGGCTTGGTCGTCGACGCCGCCGGCAACGTGTACGTGTGCGGCCGGACCGGACCCGCCTCGGGCCTGGGCGACTCGCTGCTGCTCAAGTACGACGCCGCGGGGGCGCTTGCGTGGGCGACCGTCTACGAGGCCGGCGCGTCCAGCGACGAGGCCGAGGCGATCGGCCTCGACGTTGCCGGCGACATCTACCTGGCCGGGTGGAGCGACGCGTCCGCCGCGGCGACCGACGTCTACACCGCGAAGTTCAGGGCGAGCGACGGAGTGCGCCAGTGGACCTCGTGGTACAGCAGCACCGGGTCCGGCAGACCCCGCGGCATCGCCGTGACGGGGGCCGGTGACTCCTACGTCGCCGGCATGTCCCGGACCGCCGCCGGCGTCATGGACGCTCTTCTGGTCAAGACCTCCGCCTCCGGCGACCAGGCCTGGGCGAAGCTCTGGGACGGCCCGCAAGGCAGGCTCGACGAGTGGGCGGCCGTGGAGCTCGCCCCCGGGGGCGGTGTGGTGGTCGCCGGGACGACGGGATCGTCCCGCGCCGGCGACTTCGCCGCCGCCCGCTACTCGAGCGCCGGCGCGCAGACGTGGCTGCGCACCTGGAGCTCCGCCGGAAGATGGTACGACGAGGTGCGCGGCCTCGCCGTCGCCGGCGACGGGAGCGCCTGGGTGGCCGGCGCCACCGACCGCGATGAGGGCGACATGCGGGCGGCCCTCGTGAAGTGGAGCGCCGCGGGCCGGCAGCTGTTCGCGCGCACGCTCGGCACGCGCCGGATCGCCGCCGAGCTCTCGGCGATCACCCTCGACGGGGACGGCAACGCCTACGTCGCGGGCTCGGTGCAGGCGACGGGGGCGGGCGGCGGCTGGGACCTGCTCGCCGCCAGGTACGCGCGAGGAGGCAGCCGCCTGTGGTTCTCGTCGGCCGGCTTCGGCGCCGACTCGCAGGACGGGTTCGACGCGATCGCCCTCGGCGGCCCCGGCTTCGTGTACGCCTGCGGCACGGCCGGCTGGGAGGGGCCGGACTCCCGCGGCGTGGTGGTCAAGGTCCGGCGCTGACCGGC
>JBAXRL010000591.1:0-2696 GCA_037131205.1 Actinomycetes bacterium
GGCCTGGACTGCCTGGACGGCCTCACCTACCCCCGTGACGTCGGCGCCTTTGAGCTTCTTGCACACGGCCACGTAGCCGATCCTGCGATCGCGGCGAACTGCCGTGGAGCAAGCGTTGTGGGTCAGATCGATGTCTGTCCGCAGGAGCTCGATTCCGTTTCTGATCGCATCGGCGACCGGCAGGAACTGGGGATCGAGCTTCGCGGAGTCCAGCTCGACGGTCAGGGTGGCGAGTCGCGTCTTCAGACCCGCCAGTGGGAGCCATTGGTCCCGGACTGGATCTTGGATTTTGGATGGAGCCTTGGGCCTGGGGGGGCGCCGCGGCAGCTTGTGGCGGGGCCCCTTCGGGCGAGAGGCCCGCCACGTGAGGATCTTGTCGACGTAGACTCCATCGCACTCGAAGCCATCGATGTACTCAACGTTCCCACTCGGGATACGGGGCTCCTCATAGAGGAGGAACCCGGGCCGCGAGGCCTCGTAGTAGGTGGTGCGAGCGTTGGGCACCCACCGTGAGCTGTTGTAGGCGTTGACGACCGCGACCTTCGTCCCGTATGCGGCCATTCTTTTCTCGTATGCGGCCTGTCGCTCGGCGGACTCCTCCTTCCAGGCATTCACGGCAGTCGCGTTCTCCGCCAAGGCAGACTCGATCTCACCCACCATGTCTGTGTAGTCGGTCGCAACGGAGTCGAACTCGGACGCGAGCTTCTCCGCGGCTTTCTTCTGACTGGCCAACGCAGCAGCCTGCCGTTTGACCTGCTCAGCATCCCGGGGCCTCTGCTTCAGGACCGCGAGAGCAGCTGTCGCGCCCGCCGCGAGCACGACGACAGCGCACAGAATGATGACGATGCGGGTGCGTTTGCCTATGCTCTTCCCCTGATTCCTCGGCCGCTCAGTGCGGTCTGTGTCGTCACGCGCCTTCATGACTTCCACTTCCGCGGCTCGCGGCTGGTGCCGGTGGCGCGGTGGTGGCGGCTCAGGCCCCGATTCCGCCGGCCTGAGCGTCACCATCACGTCATCTGAGTAGTCATCGACCGTTGGGGGTCTCGGCTTTAGCTCGAAGCTTGCAGGGCCAAGGGCCTACCCGCCAGGTCTGCACGCCCGGATACGGCCGTGGACGCATCGCGGATGTGGCCCCCCGATCCCCCCGTAGCTGGGCTGCGAGGGAATCGTCACGTGACCGCCCCGCTTGGTCGACGAACGCGCCGCACGCACGTCCCCGGTGGGAGAGGCCCCAAGCGGTGCAGGTCCCCGCTGAGGGCGCCATCGAACTGCACGAGCAGGTTCTGCGCCGGCGAGCTCGAGGTCTTCTGAACGGCTCGCATGCGGTGTGCGGAGTGTCGCTTTCGCTCCAGGGCCCGGGGGCAAGCGCGAGGCCTGTGCCGTCGGCTGGTCGAGCCCCGATGTGTACGCCGTGGCTTGCCGCGTCTCCCGTGGGCGCTCGGCAGTGCGGCCGCCCGCTCTTCACAGTTCTTCAGAATGCCGGTCTTCCCGCCGATACACCGTGTAGGATGGTCGCAGCATCAGCTTTGCGTGCTGCCCTTGATCAAGGCTTCACGTGGCTCGACGCGTCGCCGGGCCGCAGCGACGAGGCGCCGCTCCGGGCCCGCGGGCTCGGTGTCTGTAAGGTCACATCAGACAGGAGGAGATATGGAGTTCCAGACAGAAGCACATCGCGTCGGCTACGAGCGTTGCCTGGGTCTCGCCAAGGAGGTCTTCGGCGAGAGCATCATCATCATGGACGATCGTCCCGGCTTCGCCTTTGTCTCGGGCACGACGCTGGTCACCGCCATCGTGGGCCCGTGGGGGACCGACGGCGCGACTCTCCAGGCGTACGCTCCGGTCGTCACGGGCGCCGAGATGAATCTCGAACTGGCGATGTTCCTGCTGAACGAGAACGACGACATGCGATACGGCGCCTTCAGCGTCCACAAGGACGGCACCATCTACTTCAACTACAACGTTGTCGCCGGGACCATCGACAAGGACGAGTTCAAGGCCGCCATCCTGGGCGTGGTGGCCACCGCCGACCAATACGACGACCGGATCGTCGCCAAGTGGGGCGGTCAGACGATCAAGGACGGCGCCCGCGGCTAGTGTTGTGACTCTCCGGGCTGACAGCGCCGGCGCCTCACGCGGGGCGCCGGCGGACCGATATGCGGGAGGTACGAGGTGAGCGACCCCGCTCCAGAACTGGCCCCGGGTGCACAGGCCATACTCAAGGGCGCCGAAGAGATCCGGCAGCAGAACGATCAAGCGGAGCCGGGGCTCCACTACTACCTCACGGTCTTTCTGCAGCGGCACGGCCCGATGGCCGAGGATCTGAGCGGTCTCGACGCCAAGGATCTGCTGCGTGACGTGGACAAGCGTGTAGCCGCGGGCGATGCCGGCCCCGTGGTGCCGCCGGACGACCTCGTGGCCCTCGCCTACAAGCGGGCCAAGGCACGCGGCGCGTCGCTGGTCAGCGAGCGCGACCTGGGCAGCACCCTGCTGGTCAAAGCTGGCTTTGAGTTGGTCAAGACGCCGGAGAGTGCCTCTACGAAGCCTGTCGGCGACACCGCAGCCAGGTCTGCCGCCCGCCCCGACGGCTCCCCGGCGCCCGATCCCGGGGGCGTTCCCTTGCGCGCCCATCGCAAGACCCCGCTGCTCGACGAGCTCGGCCGCGACCTCACCAAGGCGGCGGCCGACGGCAAGTTGTC
>JBAXRL010000592.1:0-2695 GCA_037131205.1 Actinomycetes bacterium
GCTGCTCGACGTGCTCAAGATGGGCGGCCGCGGCGGCATCTGCGTGGCCAGCCACATCGTCGGGCCACAGATGGCCGAGATAGCCCGGCTCGTCAGAGCCGGCGACGAGGCCGGCGCGGAGAGGCTCGACGAAAGCCTCCGCGAGCTCTACAGGACGCTGTTCCTGACCGCCAACCCCATCCTCGTCAAAGAAGCCCTGAACCTGCTCGGGCACGAGGTCGGCGGTCTGCGCCTCCCGCTCGTGCCCGCCACGCCCGAAGAATCCGCCGCCGTCGCCGACGAGCTGCGCTCGCTGCGCTTGCTGCCGTGAGACTGTGACCTCCAGGCCGCGCTTGCTCGGCGACGGCGACGCCGGCCCGGTTCGCCCTGAAGGGTCGCCGGCAGGTAGGATTGTCCCCACATGAGCGACTCCCTCAGGATCATCCCTCTCGGCGGCCTCGGCGAGATCGGCAAGAACATGACCGCCGTCGAGTACCGCGGCAAGATCGTGGTGCTCGACTGCGGCGTCGAGTTTCCCCGCGACGACATGCTCGGCATCGACCTCGTGATCCCCGATATCACCTGGCTGCTCGAGCGCCGCGACGACGTCCTGGCGTTCGTCATCACGCACGGCCACGAGGATCACCAGGGGGCGCTGCCCTTTGTGCTGAAGCAGCTTAACAAGCCGGTGTACGGGAGCCGCTTCACCCTGGCCCTCATCAAGTCCAAGCTCGACGAGCACGGGCTCCTCAAGGTCGTCGAGCTCAACGAGGTCAGCGATACCTCCAGGCTGCGCCTGGGGCCCTTCGACGTCTCGTTCATCGCCACCAGCCACAGCGTCCCCGACTCGCTCTCCATCGTGCTCGGTACCCATCTGGGCGCCGTGCTGCTCACCGGAGACTACCGCTTCGACCACACCCCGATCGACGGTCGCATCACCGACGTCAACGCGTTCGCGCAGCTCGGCCAGAAGGGCGTCCTGGCCCTCCTCGGCGATTCGACCAACGTCGAGACCCCCGGGTCGACGGCCTCGGAGAGCACCGTGGGCCAGGCCTTCCACCAGATCTTCGCCGAGGCCGAGGGTCGCGTGATCGTGGCGAGCTTCGCGTCTCACATCCACCGCGTCCAGCAGGCGATCACCATCGCCCATCTGCACGGGCGCAAGTTCGCCGTCTCGGGGCGCTCGATGCAGAAGAACGTGAACATCGCTCGCAACCTCGGCTATCTCGACGTGCCGGATGGCGCCATGATCAAGCTCACGCAGATCGACGACTACCGCCCCGAGGAGATCCTCATCCTCTCGACAGGGAGTCAGGGAGAACCTCTTTCGGCGCTCACCCGCATGGCCTTCAACGACCACCCGCAGGTGGCTCTGCACGAAGGCGACACCGTGGTCATCTCCGCCAAGGCGATCCCCGGCAACGAGCGCAGCGTGACGGCCACCATCGATCGCCTGCTCAAGGTCGGGGCCACGGTGATCTACGGCGAGGGCAGCGGCATCCACGTCAGCGGGCACGCCGCGCAAGAAGACCTGCGCATGATGCTCAACCTCACGAGCCCGCAGTACTTCGTGCCCGTGCACGGTGAGTACCGCATGCAGCACTTCCACGCCGAGCTGGCGCGCCAGTCCGGGGTCCGCGTGGAGGACATCTTCATCCTCGAGAACGGCGACGTCCTCGAGCTGGATGCCGAGAACGGCGAGATCGTCGACAAGGTTCCCACGGGCATGGTGTTCGTCGACGGCTTCGAGCTCGGCGAAGCCGACGGTCTGGTGCTTCGCGATCGCCGGCAGCTCGCCGGCGACGGCATCCTCATCGCCGTGGTCACCGTCGATGCCCAGGACGGCGATTCGGTGGCGCCGCCGGAGCTCGTGGCGCGCGGCTTCCTCCACGACGACGAGCGCCTCCAGGAGGTGCTCGACGAGTGCGCCACCGCGCTCGACGACCTCATGGACGAGCTCGGCGCCGTACACGTCACCGGCCAGCGCCTCATCAGGGACGACATCAAGGAGAAGCTCGCCGAGCTCGTCTACGCACGCACCCGGCGGCGACCGCTGATCATGCCGGTCGTCATCGAAGTCTGAACGACCGGCGTCTTCCTCCTGCCCCGCACCACGTGCCTTCCTAGGGTTTCTCGCACCCGCGTTGAATAGACGGCCCATGGCGACTGCACGCCCCAAGCAGGCGCGGCGCGCGGGCGCCGCGGCGCGTTCGCGCGCCGCCCGTCCCGCGCCGCGCCCCGAAAAAAGATCGGCCACCCGCCACCGCCGCGAGCTGGCGGCGATCGCCTGCGTGGCTCTCGCGGTGTTCCTCGCCTTCGTCATCTACTTCGGCTGGGACGGCGGGGCGCTGGGGCGCGGCCTCGGCGGCATCACGCGCTGGCTGGTCGGGCTCCTCGTCTTCGTGCTTCCGCTGCTGCTCTGCTTTGTCGCCTACATACTGGTCGCCCGTGAAGACCGCCGCCCGCCCCGGGGGGTGAGCTGGGGGATCGCGCTGATCGTGGCCGCATTCGCCCTCGCCGCGGCCGCCGACGCCTTCGGGGTCTTCGCCGGCGAGCGCCCGGAGCGTCTCTTCCAGGACACCTACATGAGCGTACACGGCGGCGCCGCCGGCGAAGCTCTGTGGGCGGCGCTGCACGGCGTCATCGGGCGCCTCGGCGTGCACGTGCTCGTCGTGGCGCTGTTCGTGGCCGGCGTCCTGCTGGCCACCGGCTCGTC
>JBAXRL010000593.1:0-2694 GCA_037131205.1 Actinomycetes bacterium
TGCATATTCCACGCGATCCCGGACACCCATTCCACGCCATGCCGGACAGCATTCCACGTGATCTCGGACACCGATGCACACGATGCCGGACACCGTTCCAGCTGATGCCGGACGTTTTCGGCCCTTTCCGTGGAATCGGGTAGGACGGGTCTTCGAGCCAAGACGACGCATGGACCGGGCGCCACACTCATCTTCTCAACTGACGAGACGAGAGGAACGTGGATGCCCACGAGGAGACTGTCCATGCGAAGGACCAAAGAGATCTGTCGGCTTGTCGGTGCCGGCCTGTCGGGGCGTGCCATCGCCCGCTCACTCGGGTTGTCGAACTCGACGGTCGGAGACGCGATAGCGCGCCTGAAGGCCGCTGAGCTGACGTGGGAGAGTGCCTGTGCGCTCTCGGAGTCCGAGCTCGAGCGGCGGCTGTACCGCGAGCGGGGCCACACCGCCCCCGACCCGCGCGTTCCCGACTGGGGCCACGTACGCACGGAACTCGGTTTCAAACACATGACCCTGCAGCTGGCGTGGCGTGAGTACCGAGCCGAGCACCCCGACGGTTTCGGCTACAGCTGGTTTTGCGCGCACTATCGCACATGGCTTCGCACTGCCGACCCGGTCATGCGCCAGACGCACAAGTACGGCGACAAGCTGTTCGTTGACTGGGCAGGAGACACCGTGCCCCTCATCGACGCCGACACCGGTGAGATCACCGAAGCACATCTGTTCCTCGCGGTGCTCGGGGCCAGCAACTACACGTATCTCGAGGCGTTTCGAGACGAGGCGAAAGCGGCCTTCTTAGCCGGGCACGTCAATGCGTTTGCCTACATGCAGGGCGTCCCCGCACTCCTGGTTCCCGACAATCTCAAGACCGGGGTGACGCGCCCTGATCGCTACGAGCCCGACCTCAACACCGACTACGCCGACCTGGCCAGCCACTACGGCACGGCGGTCATGCCCGCTCGGGTGGCCAAGCCCCGCGACAAGGCCAAGGTGGAAAGCGGCGTGCGCCATGCCTATCGCAGCATCCTGGCCCCGCTTCGCCATCGCACGTTCTTCTCACTTTCCGAACTCAACGAGGCGATCTCAGACCTGCTCGAGGAGGTCAACGACCGCCCGTTCCAGAAGATGTCCGGTTCGAGGCGAAGCGTGTTCCTGAAGCACGAGGCCCCGCTCCTGCGTCCGTTGCCCGAGCACCCCTACCGCTACCGCGAGCACAGAAGCGCCAAGGTGGGCATCGACTACCACGTCGAGGTCGCCGCTCATCGCTACTCGGTGCCCTTCCACCTCATCGGTGAGAAGGTCGAGGTCTTCATCGACGAGCGCACCGCCGAGATCTACCATGCCGGTGAACGCGTGGCGCTGCATGTGAGAAGCCGTGTGCGCGGCGGTTTCTCCACGACACCCGAGCACATGCCCTCGACGCATCGAGCTCACGCCGAGTGGACGCAGGCGCGCATGGAGAAGTGGGCGGCCCAGACCGGACCTGCGTGCGCCGCGTTCGCCTCAAGGATCATGGAGAGCCGCGCTCACCCCGAGATCGGCTTTCGGGGCTGCATGGGGCTCATGAACCTGGGGCGCAAGTACGGTGACGGGCGCCTGGAGGCAGCCTGTGAGCGCGCGCTGGCGTGCGGTGCCAACCGCTACCAGTCGGTGAAGTCGATCCTGGAGAAGGGCTTAGACACCGTGCCGCTCCCCGCACCACCGACGGCGCCGCCGGTACCCGAGCACGACAACCTGCGCGGTCCTGACTACTACGTCTGAAAGAAGGAGAGACCCATGAACACGACACTCACGGTCGAGAGACTCTACGACATGCGCCTCGGTCCCATGGCCGAAGCCTTCACCACCGAACTGGCGCGCAGCGGGGATCCGGCCCTGGGATTCGCCGAGAGGTTCGGCCTCGTGGTCGAACACCAGTGGGCCATGCGCGAGGAGGGGCGTCTGGCCAGACGCCTGAAGAACGCGGACCTCAAGGTCGACGCATCCATCGAGGAGATCGACTACACCGCAGCCAGGGGGCTGGACCGCTCCGTCATTGCCGACCTGGCCGAACTCTCGTTCCTGAGGTCAGCCGGCAACATCATCGTCACCGGTGCCACGGGGCTGGGAAAGACCTACCTGGCCTGCGCGATCGCGGATCGGACGTGCCGCCGCGGACACACCGCGCTTTACAAGCGCATACCCCGCCTGATCTTCGAGCTCTCACTGGCCCGAGCCGACGGGAGCTACCTCAAGGCCGTCGACAAGCTCGCGAAGATCGATCTGCTCGTCTTAGACGACTGGGGACTGGCGGCCATCGAGGCCCAGGCCGCAAACGATCTCATGGACGTCATCGACGACCGGACCGGACGTTCGTCCACCATCGTGGGAAGCCAGCTCCCGGTCTCGGAGTGGCACCACCTCATCGCAGACCCATCCGTCGCCGACGCGCTGCTCGACCGGCTCGTGCACCGTTCGGTCAGGATCGAGCTGAAGGGAGGATCGATGCGCAAGCAGACCCCCCAACGCCCCAGGAAGTTGACCTGATGCCGGACACCACGTCACTCTGACAAGACAACGCGTCGCTTGGTTCAGCCCGTCCGCCATCAAGTGGAACGGTGTCCGGCATCAGCTGGAACAGGTGTGCGGCATCCGTGGAATATGCACCGGCGGGCCTTTGCACTAAGTCTGACAACGACTCTGGCGAAGGCCTATTTG
>JBAXRL010000594.1:0-2689 GCA_037131205.1 Actinomycetes bacterium
TTCAGCGCGCGCGCAATCCCCGACAGGCATCATAGCTTCTTCTTCAACTCGTCCATCAGCTGGAGGATCTGCGCCTTCTCGAGTTCGGGATCCTGCACCTGCAGGAACTCGACAGCACTGAAGTCGTCTCCGCGCTTGCGATTCTGTGGCGGCTCGAGACCCTCGATGAGCAAGGCCTCCATGGTTGCGATTAGGTTGTTGATGTTGAACGCTTCGGGCGGAGCAGCGGCCAACGTCCCATCCTCCTTGACCGGCAAGACACCGAACCACGAGAAGCGGTCCCAACGTCCGTTCAAACGGTCTGAGATGTGCTGGCGTAGGCGCACTCCCAGGGGCTGGTCCGTTGTCCGCCCCACGTACACGACCCTGTTGCCGTCGTGCAAGAGATACACGCCAGTCTGCGCACAGAAGTCGACGGGCTGGCTGCCGGGTTGCTGCTGGCCGAGAATCACTGGGCCGGCCTTCCAGAGCACCTTGTCGCGCCGCCAGTACATCCCGAAGGCATTGACGAAGCCGGTCTCGTCTGTCGTCTCTTGCTCCGCGGCGGCTACTGGCGCAACGGCGCCTGTGGTTCGAAGAGCATAGTAGCCGCGGCTGACCCTGACGAAAGGTGATGCGCTGCCTTCGTTCTGGCGGGAGAGCGAGATCGCCGCTGCAACGGATGCCGCGGGAGTCGCTCCCACGGTCGTCTTCAGCCCTCTGTCGAGGATTGCCTGAGCAATCTCGGTGTAGTGCACGGGGTCGCCGTTGTCCGGCAGAACGCCCATGATTGCCTCACGCCATGCCAGTTCGGTCATGTCGACCACCCCTCTCCTCGTCCCTGACTAACGTCGAAGCGCACAACCCGCGCGCCGCGCCCTTCATGGTAGAGCGCAACGTGTACTCGTCAGGTTGATGCGCTTGTTAGGCCGAAGCGGTCGGCCACTTGAAGGGATTCGGGTGTCGCTCCCATGAGAATGCGAAGACGTCGTCATGTGCTTGGATCAGCTCGCGCAGATCTGTGCCCGAGCCGTGGTAGCCCCCGCCCGGAACGCTGGTTTGCTTGTTCACCACGAGAGACTGCAGCGGAGGCAACCCGTGACTGCGGCAGTGCGCTTGGATGAGCCCGAGGAAGGGAGCGCACGCGCGGTGGTGGATACCCATCTGGCCAGCCAGCTCGCCGTACGCCAAGGGCTGCTTTCGCCGGGCGCATTCCGCGAGGATGTCCCACGCTTCGTGGGCGCGCGCCTCCTGATCGACAGGCGATTGCTTCGCCACTTCGCCTTCCTTCGGCCCAAGAAATGAGTATGCAGTGTGCGTGGCACTGGAGTGTGAGCCTACGATGTTTTGCGTGTGGAGTCCACGGAACCCGAGGGGCGGAGCTCGCTGCTGTGCTGCGGCCTCGCACATCATTCCAGGCGCAGTTCATCATTGGCGTTCGGCTCGCCGATTCAGATGAGCATGCGCGCGAACTTGCGCACGCCGTTGCACGTGGGGAGACATGCCGCGGGCGCAACGCATGGTGTCTGCGACTTCTCGACCTCAACGTACTCGATAGTGAGGTCCTCGGCCCCATCTCCGCCGCCGAGGTGATGGACTACGACCGCAAGGGCTGGCTGGAGTGGCCGATGGAGGGGATGCGTGCCGGGGTCGGTTCTCGCGAAAGGCCGCTCGTGCCCGGGGCCGGCGCAGCACGCGAACCCGCTTCTGTATTGACACCGGCTGCCTCCAGCCTCGCAAGGGTCACGTAGACGAGCCGCTGCCCGGCTTGCCGACAGGCTGCGCTGGCGCCGGGCGAAGCGAAGACGCCGTTCTTCGGCGGCGCCCCCAAGCCCGTCTGGATGTGCCCGCGTTGTGAGGCCCAGTTCGTGCAGAAGGCCGCTCCCTCGGGCGGCGGGCCGGTGATCTATGAGCTCAAGCGAGCCGCGCCGCTGGGGCCGCCGTCGCCAAGCGCTTCGCCAAGGAGGCGCTGGCTCCGGAGGAGTGGGCACGCATCGCGGCAGGGGGAGTCTCGGACGGCGAGATCGCGGGCGCCGACCTCGAGGCTTCCTCGGCGCCCTCCGCGACGGCTCCACGACCTTCCGGCTGCCCGAGGGCGAGTCGCCGCTCGCCCTGAAGACGGGCGAGTTCGTGTCGGTTCTGTGCCCCGACGTGTTCCTGAGGGAACCGCGCCGCGTGACGCAAGGGGTCTACGGCGGCCCCCGGGTGCGCCTCGCCAAGAACCTCGCGTTCAACCTCGGCGCCTTCCGCGCCGCGCCCACGACGAGCTGCACGACGTCGACCGCGGCACACTCGTCGTCACCAGCAAGCGCTACGCGTTCATGGACGCCACCTTCCCTGTCGTTCGGCCGCGCGCCACCGCAGCGCGGCAACGTCACCCATCCGCGCCGGCAAACGTCCACCACGCTGGCGGTTCGTGAGCCTCGCAGCCGTGTCGCCTGGTAGCTACGCTGGTAGGCATGACGCCGGTGCCCCGATCAGGCACATCTGAACCACTGGCCTCGCCTCGAGGAGTGGGCCACAACGTCAACCTTGACTGGGGCGGCCATTCTGCTACGCTTGCCTCCTATACTCCCCGCTGGCAGCGCCGCAAGGCCCCCAGCGGGGTTATTCTTTGTGGCCGCCGATGAGCGCCGGGTCGGCGCCGAATCGTGCGATCGCCTTCTTCGACGGCCAGAACCTCTTCGCCGCCGCGCGTGATGCGTTCGGC
>JBAXRL010000595.1:0-2684 GCA_037131205.1 Actinomycetes bacterium
CCTCGCGCCCTTCCACGCGCTCGCCGACCGCCTGGTCTTCCGTGAGGTCCGCGCCGGGCTCGGCGGCCGCCTGCGCTTTCCCTGCGTCGGCGGCGGCCCGTTGCCCGACACGGTGGATGAGTTCTTCGATGCCGCGCGCATGCCGCTGCTGGAGGGCTACGGCATGACGGAGGCCATCGTGGTGATCGCCATGAGGGATCCTCATCGCCGCATGTTGCGGACCACCGGCCACGTGATCCACGGCGTGGAACACCGCTTTGCCGGCGAGGACGGCCGCGCCTGCCGCCCCGGCGACGTCGGTCGCCTGCAGGTGCGCGGACCTAATGTCATGCGCGGGTACTATAGGGACCCGGAGCGCACGGCCGAGGTGCTCAGCGCGGACGGCTGGTTCGACACTCGCGACCTTGCTCTCGTGCACGCCGACGGCAGCCTGCGCGTCCTCGGCCGTCTCGACGACACCCTCGTCCTCACGAACGGCGAGAACGTCAATGCGCCCTACCTGGAGAACGAGCTCTGCGCCAGCGAGTGGATCGACAGGGCGGTGGTGATGGGCGCCGGGCGGCCCTACGTGGCCGCCTTCGTGGCGCCGAGCCGCGCTCACCTCGAGGGGCTGGCCCGCAGCCTGGGGCTGGCCGCGGACGAGCCCGCGGCGCTCATCGCGGACGAGCGCATCGTCAAGCACTACCGCTCTCTGGTGAACGCCATCAGTGGCGACGCCCGCCGCTTTGCGCCCTACGAGCGCGTGCACCGCATGCGCCTGTGGCTCGGAGAGTTCCGCATCGGCCACGAACTCTCCCAGACTCTCAAGCTGCGGCGCCACGAGTTCCTGCGCCTGTATTCCGGCGAGATCGACGAGCTGTACGCGCCCTGAGGCAGGTCCAGATGCGGCGGCGCCGGCCGAATGCGATCGGCTGGGCGTGGAGTCAGTGGTCGGCTTGCTCTGGAATCGCTGATCGGCTTGGACCGGAATGCGCACTCCGAGCGGGCATCCATCCCAAGGTCGTCTCAGAAAGCCTCGGGCACGCGACCATCTCGATGACGCCGAATACCCGCTCGCGCGCCATGCCGACGGTGCTGGAGGAGGCGGCGGCGCTCATCGCGGCGCTGGTGTTTGCCGACACGCTGGCCTCAGACGGGTCGTTGACCTGCTGTTGTGCCCGCCCGGACTCGCCATCCCTCCAATTGTGCGGGCAGCAACGCCTAGCAGGCAGCGGCCGTCCACTTGAAGCGTCGTTTGAGACCGTTGCAGTGCGTGTACGGAATCACTCCATCGTGCTGAAGCCGTCCGACCACAATGCCCGGAGCAATGCCGAGAGAGCCTGCGAAGTCCACGATGCGCTCGGAGCAGACCGGTGTTGTCGATACGAAGTCCTCGTACTGGCGACGAGGAATCAGGATGTCGGCGGCAATCCGACCAGCTTCGAGCTCGGCGTCATCGGAGAGCCCGTCCGTCTCGAGATAGGGCGTCTTCTTGCCGTGCTTCAGAACATGCACGGCCTCGTGATAGAAACCCGACCAAAGGTGATCATCTGTCTTGTACCGCAGACCCAGTTGGATGAGCGCCTTCCGGGGAGTCAGCCACCTCACTGACGCCGACACTCGCGTCTTCGGCAGATCCGGCGTGAAGACGACAGCCACGCCGGCCTTCGCACACAAGTCGACGAGCGCATCTTCGAAGATCTCAGGGGCCTTTGTCGTCAACGCACGTGCGGTCGCCAACGCCTCACGAAACGACTCGCGATTGTAGTCGTCGCACTCCAACTTCCTGGCCGCAATCTCCCCGTATCGCAGCCATGCCGAGAGGGCACACCTGTCAATCTCGTATGTCTTCGATTGACGGAATGCTACTGCCGAAAGTCGGTCGTCCCACAAGGCGCTCCACTCTCTGGGCGTAGCGATGCCAAAGAAGTCCAGCAGTTGCGCCGTCTGGGCAATTCGATCAGAACCCTTGGGAAGCCAGCCCCTTTCGACCATCGTCCTTAGGGGAAAACGGCGGGCCCACGCGGCCTGAGCCGCTAGTTGTCTCGCCTCATTCGCCCGCGCCAGGTGCTCACGGTAGGCTCGCTCCCGATTGTTCCAGAAGCTCGCCGGAGTCCCCAGCACGTGCTCGAGATGCAGCGCCGTTTCAGGCGAAATGGGCGCCTTGCCATTGACCACCTCGCTGACGAACTTCTCGGTCTTGCCCAGACGTGATGCAAGCTGCGCCTGGCTCATATCCATCGCAGCCAAGGCTCGCCTGAGAGATCGCCCAGGGGGCGACACTGACTCCGGCGAGTATGCGTTCCTGCTACTTGTCATGAGTATCTCTGATTCCTTGCACTTCCACGGCAGTCACTTCCGCTTCGTCGATTCCCCCGTCAGCGAGCCTTGGCACCGGATCATGATCCGGCAGGAAGAGCAGGCGGCAGGGATGCTCGACATCGAGGGAGAACGTTCCCTTGAGATTCCCTGTGAGCTGATGAAGCCGGTGCTTGTGCTGTGGCAGCGCACGCATGTCCACGAGGCGTTGCGCTGCTCCAAGGTCATCCAGGCACTCCCGAATGAGGTCGGCGTTCCGAGCACCGTAGGCCCGTCTCAACTCCCTATCGGAGTTGAACAGCTTCGCGAGCTTCTTGGTCTTGAAGAAGACTTCCACCTGTCAGCCAGCCTGAAAAGAGTTTACCTTACGGGTTACCGCTTTTCAA
>JBAXRL010000596.1:0-2675 GCA_037131205.1 Actinomycetes bacterium
CGTAGGCGCGCTTGGCCTGCTGCTCGCCGGTCTCGGGGTTCTCCCACACGTAGCTGACCCAGCCACTGCCCTTGTCCCTGGCCGTGGCGATGAGCTCCTTGACGAGGTAGACGCCGCTCGCATCCTGCGCGTCGAGGATGTTCTGCCCTACGAGCTCGGGCTGGCCGCCGCTGGCCAGCTCGTTGCCCTTGAAATCCTCGGCGAAGACGTAGAGCTCGCCGTCGCGGAACTCGCCCTGCGGGTCGGAGAAGACCTCGAGCGCCTTCTTCTTGCCGTTGACCTTCACGTAGGCGGCCGCACCCTCGACGAAGGCGACGACCCGCTCCGCGGTCACCCGCGTCGCGGGGCCGACGTACTGGCCGGCGCCCAGGAACCAGTCCTCGCCGGCCTTGACGACGTAGGTCCGTTTGGTCTGATCCTCACCGGCGCCGGGGTTCGGCCACGTGTAGGCGGTCCAGCCGGCGCCCTTCACGGCGGCTGCGTACAGCAGGTCGAAGACCTGCCGGTAGTGGGGGTCGTCGGACTCCTTGAGGTTGGCGCCCACGAGCTTGGGATTGCCGCCGTTGGCCAGCTCGTGGCCGTCGAAGTCCTTGGCGAAGATGTACAGATCCCCGGCGCGGAAGCCTCCCTGGGGGTCGTTGAACGCGGCCAGCGCCTTCTCTTTGCCGTTGGCCTCGACGTAGGCCGCCGCGCGCTCGACGAAGTCGACGACCTGGGCCTTGGTCACGCGGACCGGCGCGTAGGTCCCGGCGCCGAGCAGCCAGGTGTCGTCGACGCGGCGCACGTAGCTGGTCTTGCTCTGCAGCTCGTCGCCCTGCGCCGGGTTGATGTACTCGTACTGCACCCAGCCCTGCCCGGGACCCTCGGCGACGCGCACGAGCTCACGCACGAAGTAGGCGCCGGCCGGGTCCTGGGCGTCCCAGCGGTCGTCGCCCACCTTGTCCGGCTCCGCCGGCAGGCAGAGCACGACGCCGTTCATGTCGTAGGCGAAGATGTAGAGGCCGTCGCGGTAGAAGGGGCCGCTCGTGTCCATGAACGCGGCGATCGCCTTCTCCTTGCCGACCTTGCGGGCGCAGGCCAGGGCCTCGTCGACGAAGGCCTTCACCGCGGCCCTGGTCGGCGGCGCCGCGGCCGTCGAGGGGCTGGGAGAAGGCGTGCCCTCCCAGGGACCGAGATAGCGTCCGGCGCCGACGACGTACTGCACGCCGTCGCTGCCCGTCACCAGCTTGTAGTAGCTGGCCTTGGAATAGAGGCCGTCCTCCCCGGGCTTGGCCTTGACGTACTCGATCCAGCCGCTGCCGTCGGCGAAGGCGCCGGACACGAGGGCGTCGCGGAACAGCTTGCCCGCGGCGTCGGGCACGCCCTTCATGTCCCGCCCCTGGAAGGCGGGGTCGGGATCGGCGACGATCTTGACGTCGCGGTCGAACACAAAGGCGTAGAGCGCCGGGTTCTCCGGGTCGACGTACGGCGCCTCGCCGGCGTCGATGGCCGCGAAGGTCCCGGGCGCGTCGTTCTCGATCGCCGCGCAGGTCAGGTCGACCAGGTCGATCACCTGCTGCTCGGTGACGGCGGCGTCTCCGCCGCCCGACGACCCGCAGCCGGCCGCCGGCAGCGCCAGGGCCGGCGCCGCGAGCGCGAGGAACGCCACGGTGACCATCGTCGCGACCCTGCGCCGGGCATCTCGACTCGTCTTCATCGTCTCTCCCTCCATGTCTCGGCGCGGCGCCGTCCGGCTCGCGTGGCGCGGCTGCGACTCCCGCCGCCCTGCCGGCGCAGCCCTTGAAGACCGTGCCCTGACGTACGCTCAGCCGCGATGGCCGACCGGAACGACGCGACATGGCCGGTCTCCTTTCAGTCGATGAGCACGTCCTCCAGGGGACGCCGGGCGGACGGCTTGAGGTCCGCGCCCGTCGGGTAGCCGAAACGGAAGAGCAGCTGCGGGAGCTGCGCGGCGCCGAGCAGCTCCTGAATCCTGCCCCTGAGATCGGGCACCTCCACGGGGAGGTTGAAGAACGAGCAGGCGACGCCGTGGAGGGCCGCCGTGAGCACGTACCTCTCCATGAGCTGCCCGGCGTCCAGGAGGGCGGCCGGCTCGTCGGGGGCGAAGACGACAACGAGGGCGGCGCTCTCATGGGCCAGCGTGACGTCCTTCGCAGCGATGCTCTTGCCCATGTCGAAAGCCTTGGTGCTCCAGGCCGCGAGGTCCGAGGCGAAGGGCGACAGGCCGAGAGCGTCGCCGGCGAGCCCGTCGTCCGCGTGGCTGTGAGCCGGCCGCATCCAGTGGGCGAGCTCCCGGCGGAAGGCCTTGTCCGACATCCTCGCCAGGTCGCCCTCGTGGATCAGCGCTTCCAGAGCCGCGCGCTGAGCCTCATCGGCCACGACCTGCAGGCTCGCGCCCCCGAGCGCCGCGAGGCCGGCGAGCGCGGCGGCTGCCGCATCCGCGAGCGCGCGGTCCTCCATGGCGAGCCGCCAGGTGCGGCGCGCGGTGATCGCCGGGAAGAGGGCGGCCAGCGCCGGGTCGGGGGCGCCCGCCCTGGAGAGGTGGATGCGGGCGACCGGTCCGCCGTCGGCGCCGTCCGCGGCGGCGACGTCGGCGGCGAAGCGGGCCCGCGCCGCCGCTACCCGCAGGTTCATCGCGGCGGCGCCCAGGCTGACCGTGAGCTCGCGGTCGTCGG
>JBAXRL010000597.1:0-2669 GCA_037131205.1 Actinomycetes bacterium
CGGCAAGCTGATCGCGCGCCGGGCGGGCAAAGGCTCGAAGGCCCACGACGCGGCGCCTGCTGCGCCGCCTCCTCAAGGGGGGATCCCGGGGTCGGCTGTGTGACCTGGGGCCGCCGGCTGAGTGGAGGAGGCGCCTGGCGCGCCGGCAGCGCCGCGCCGGGTGCCTCGGTCAGCGCGTCTTATGGATGCGGACGGTGAAGCGCTCCACCTCGCCGACATTGCCCACTCTGTCGATGGAGCGGCAGGCGCACGAGTGCGCGCCGTTGTCCGCTTTGAGGACGAGGGGGGTATGGTGGATCCGCCGGCTCACGCCGTGAGACCGGCCGCTCGCCGCGAACTGCCGGTACTCGATGCGCTTGACGCCCGAGCCTTGCGGCCCGTCGGCGCCGGTGAGGGTGACGCGCACCGCCGTGTGCCACACGGCGCCATGGCCGGGCTGCCGCGACAGGCTCACCACGGTGGCCGGCCCGAGGAGGTCCGGGGGCTGGCGGACGGCACAAAGAGCTGATCGGCGACGGCGCACTCCTGTGCCTGGTAGCCCTGCACGGTGCTGAGTCCCTCCGGCGGCGGCTCGAGCATCAGCGTCGTCGGCGATGCCGCCGAGAACGCCGGCCACTGGGTGCGCCCCGCTCCGTTTGGATCGCCCGTGATGGCGAACGACGTCCAGTAATCCTGCATCGCCGCCGACAGCGCGGCGGCGTTGCCAATGGTCGGGTCGAAGGCCATGTAGTCGTTGCCGAACACGTAGGGGAGCTCGGCCGTGTGGCAGGCGTCGATGGGGTAACCGAAAGGACGGCCGGTGAACACGTAGTTGTAGGCAGGCTGTCCCGCCGCGGCGACGGACCTGGCGACGTACTGCGCCGGTGCGGTGAACACGGTCAGCGTGACCGTGTCGAGCAGCGACTGCTTGAGCTCGAAAGTCCTCTGGGACGGCGGCGGGAAGAGCGCGTAGAGCTGGTCGGCGTAGGGGCCGTAGATAGTCGTCAGCGTCGCCTGCAGACTGGCCACCGGCTGCGTCGCGACGACCGGCCAAGCGATGTTGGCCTCTTCGCGATTCGACCCGATCATGAGGGGCACATGCCTGAAATCGCCGTCGGCGAAGGCCTGGACGGGATCCTTGGGCAGCACCCAGTCGTCTACATAGGGCTGGTAGGTGTAGGCGGCGGTGTTCTGGAAGAGGCGTTGCTGCGGGCTTCCGGTCTTGAGGAGCCTGGCTGTCGATACCTGGCGCAGCGCGGCCAGCTCATCGGGCTCGCCGACGCAGCCCAAGGCTGCGGAGAGCTGCTCCCCCATCGCTTCGCCCTTGGCCAGCGGCCGCGTGGAGTAGATGACGATGCCGCTGTCGGCGCTCGGCGCGCTCTCCGAGATGGCCTTGGTGAAAAGGCCCTGGTCTTTGGTCAGCGGGGAGCACATGAGGTCGAGCACGCTGCAGGCGCCGGCCGACTCGCCGAAGATGGTGACGTTGCCCGGGTCACCGCCGAAGCCGGCGATGTTGCGCTGCACCCATCCCAGAGCCGCGATCTGGTCGAGGAGGCCGTAGTTGCCCGACGACCCGTTGGGCGACTCCGCGCTGAGCTCGGGAAGCGCGAAAAACCCGAAGGGTCCCAGCCTGTAGTTGAAGGTGACGACCACGACGCCCTTCTGGCTCAGCGAGGTTCCGTCGTACAGCGCTGCAGAACCGGATCCGTTGAGGAAGCTCCCGCCGTAGATCCACACCATCACCGGGAGCTTGTCGGTGAAGGTGGTCGACGGCGTCACCACGTTGAGGTAGAGGCAGTCTTCGGACTGTGGCGCGGCGGCGTCGGGCGGCGGATTGAACGGGGGCAGCTTCACAGTGATCTGCGGGCAGATGGGGCCGTACTGAGTGCAGGCGAGCACGCCCTCCCAGGGGACCACCGGCTGCGGCGGTCGCCAGCGCAGGTCGCCGACCGGCGGCGCCGCGAAGGGGATGCCGCGGAACGACCAGGTCGGAGTCGTCGCGGCCTCCACGCCGGTGATGGCGCCGCCATCGACCTGGATGACGGGGAGGTCCGCGGCCGTGGTGCGCGCCGCGGCCGTGCGAGCCTCGGCTTGACCGACGCACAGCATGCACAGGAGCAGGATGCCGACCAGGCCGCTCAGCGCGACGATCCGGGTCGGGCGCTGGATGGCGCCGACGTGACGCTCAGAGGACGTGTTCATGTGGTCGTCTCCCTCGATTCGCTGGCCGACTCCCGCCGGCTTCCAAACAGCGGCCATCGTCCCGGCCGGCGGACGCTCAGGCTCCCTGATCAGGGGGTGGCCCGAGCCGCGCCCTCTGGGCACGGATCAACCGGGATTCCCGTCCCAGACCCAATTCGCGTGCCCCAGCCATTTCAGCGCAGACACCAGTTCCGTCGCCGGCGACCAACGCGCAGCTACACCTTGCAAAAGTATCTTATGATTGTCAATGGCAGGGTGTAGTACATTCGTCGCCGCGGAGGAGGAGCCGCCGCCTCGCCGGTCGCGGCGACCCTCGACGCGCGGCGCGCATCTGTCGGCGCCGAGCAGGTAGACTCACGGGGTGCATCCCCCCGCCAAAGGAGCCGACATGCCGAGCCTCAAGGGCACCCAGACCGAGAAGAACCTGCTCAAGGCGTTCGCCGGCGAGAGCCAGGCGCGCAACCGCTACACCTTCTTCGCCAAGCAGG
>JBAXRL010000598.1:0-2668 GCA_037131205.1 Actinomycetes bacterium
CGCCCGCCCCAGGGCGGCGCGCGACCCGGCGCCCCCGCCGGCCCGGTCTCGCCGCACCGCCTCGTCCAGGCCGACTGCCTGCGCTGGGTGGCCGAGGCGACGGGGGAGTACGACCTCATCTGGCTCGACCCGCCGACCTTCTCCAACTCCAAGAAGATGGGTCGCGCCACCTTCGAGGTGGAGCGCGACCACGCGGACCTCATCCGCATGACGGCGCGGCGCTTCCTGGCGCCGGGCGGCGTCCTGCTGTTCGCCACCAACCGCCGCGGCTTCAAGCTCGACTACGGCGAGCTTGGCGGCCTGTCGGTCAAGGACCTGTCGCGCGCCACGCTGCCCTTCGACTGCGCGCGCGGCGCCAACCGCCATCACGTGTTCCGCCTCGAGCGCAGCCACTGACGCCGGGGCGCGGACCGCGAGCCGGCGACCGGCGCGGACCCGCCCCGACTTGTCCAGAGTCAAGCGGCGAGACGTCCTCTCTGCGATAGGATGACGACAATGGTCCATCGTCTGGGGGGGTTGCCCATGAGCCGCTTTGCCATTCTCGTCGTCGCGCTGTCGGGCGCGGTCCTGCTGCTCGCCGCCGGCCCGGCGGCCGCGGCGTCATACACGCCGCAAGAATGCGTCGACTGTCACACCGGCCTCACGCCCGGCATCGTGACGCAGTATCGGAACGGCGTCATGTCCGGTAAAGGCGTCACCTGCGTGACCTGCCACGGCGCCGATCACAGCGCCATCAACGCCTCCGGCGGCAAGGTGTCGGCAGGCATCTGCGCGCAGTCGGGTTGTCACCCCGATCAGTACGCCGAGTTCGCCCACAAGGACGCCGCCGGCGCCTACACCAACAAGCATGCCATCGCGTGGACCAGGATGACCGCCGCGGCGCGCTACCAGGTGATGCCCGACGCGCAGCGCTACGCGATGTGCGAGCGCTGCCACAACATCGGCTACGTCTCCGCCGACAGTACGGTGGGCAAGTGCGACTCCTGCCACACGCGCCACACGTTCTCGGCGGCCGAGGCCGAGGAGCCCGAGGCCTGCGGCACCTGCCACATGGGCCCCGACCATGAGCAGATCGACATGTGGCAGAAAAGCAAGCACGGCGTGGTGTATACCACCGAAAAGAGCCGGCCCGGCGGACACCCCGAGCGCGCCCCCACCTGCGTCACCTGCCACATGTCGACGCAGGAGAAGGCCGCGGGCCAGCCGTTGATCCACGATGTGTCCACCAACCTCACCTTCGGCACCGTCGCCCAGGGTGCGCGCCTCCCCGGTACGGCGCTCGCGGTCCCGATGCGCACCATCACCAGCGACGAGGTCACCGCCAAACGTGCCAAGATGTCGGCGATCTGCGGTGAGTGCCATGCCGGGAGCTTCGTGCGCCGCAACCTCGAGGGCGCCGACCAGATCAAGTTCGACGTGGACACGCTCCTCTGGGATCCCGTGATGCGCATCCGCGGGCTCTGGTTCGATGGGCTGCTCGACCCGATGCCGGTGAACCGCGACCCCAATCCCATCTTCGGTCAGAACCTCGTGCTCGGCGGGCAGCAGCTCTACGGCGGCACCTCCGCGATCGAGGCGCTCTTCTTCAACACCTACAAGTACGACCACGTGAACACGTTCAAGGGCGCCTACCACATCAACCCCGACTACAGTCACTGGTTCGGATGGGCGCGCGTCAACGTGGATCGCGACCTCATCAAGGGCGAAGAGGTTAAGCTGCGCCGCCTCGCGCGGCCCTACGACGCCGGCTTCACGGCCACGCGCCTGGTGGCCGGCAAGGCGACGCGCCTCGACGCCCGCGCGCTGCTCCCGTGGGGCAACATGTCGGCCAACTCGTTCCAGTGGTGGTTCGGGGACGGCACCAGTAGCGAGGCAGTTGTGGGCAAGGCGACCATGAGCCACACCTACGCCAAGCCGGGGACCTACAAGGTGCGTCTGACCTGCTCCGACACGGACGGCGTCAACGACCCCGCCACGCCGCTCCTGTGCTCGGGCCTGCGGACCACGACGCTGGTCATCAAGGTCACGCGCAAGTAGCGGAGCGGAGCGGACAAGCGGAGCGAAGCACGGAACGCGGCCCCGAAGAGGGGCCGCGTTCCGTGCCGTCGGCGCGGCGGTGTATGCTCCGTGAAGAGTCGCGCCGCCAGGCGCGGCCTCGCGGGAGGGGACACAAGTGACTGACGACGCGGGGACCATCGCGGCCTCAGGACCGCGCACCACGGCGCCCTACGGCTCCTGGGTCTCGCCGATCACGGCGCGCCTCATCGCGGAGTCCGGCATCGCCCTCGGCGGGCTGCAGTGCGCGGCCGGTCAGCTCTTCTGGATCGAGATGCGTCCACTGGAGGACGGGCGGTCTGCACTCGTGCGGCGCAGCGCCGACGGCGAGATCGTCGATGTCGTGCCCGCGACCGCCAACACGCGCACCCTCGTGCATGAGTACGGCGGCGGCATCTTCGCGCTGCACGCCGCGGCGGACGGCGGCGTCACCGCGTACTACAGCGAGTTCGCGGACCAGAGGCTGTACCGGCTGGAGGTGGGCGGGTCAGACGGCGGGGCGACGAGCGGCGTAGCCGCGAGCAGGCCCCGCCCCATCACGCCGCCGCCGCCGCGTCCGCGCAGCCTGCGCTACGCCGACGGGCGCGTCACGCCCGACGGCCGCACGCTCGTG
>JBAXRL010000599.1:0-2667 GCA_037131205.1 Actinomycetes bacterium
AGGACCATCATGGCGTTCACAGCCCTGTTCATCGCCCACGTTCCCGACGCCGACCCCGGCAGAGACCGGTCGCTGTTGGAGACCAGCCTGTACAGGCTTTTCAGCGTGCTCGTGCAGAACACAGACCAGGCGCTTGCCGTCTGTCGGGAGCTGGTCGCCGAGGAGGGCGTTCAGTCGGTGCTGCTGTGCCCGGGGAACACGCACCACGACGTGGCGCAGATCGCCGCGGCGCTCGGCGACAAGGTCTCGGTCTCCGTGGCCAGAGGCGACAGTCGCAGCATGCGTGTGGCAGCCAAGGCCATGGAAGAAGCGGCCTGGTTCTCGCAGACTGGAGCTGGAGTTGACCCGCCGTCGCGGACACCGGAGCATGGCAGGCGTTCGCCATCAGGATGAGAATCCCAAGAGAGGAACCAACGTGAAGCAGTCGCTTGGCGCCAAGACCCTGCTCTACCCGACCCCAGTGCTCGTGGTCGGCAGCTACCACGCGGACGGACGGCCCAACGTGATGACGGCGGCCTGGGGCGGTATCGCCTGTTCGAAGCCGCCCTGCGTCTCCGTATCCTTGCGAGCCGCGACCGCGACGCACGGCAACATCATGGCGCGCAAGGCCTTCACGATCGGCCTGCCAAGCGGCGAGCAGGCCGCCGCAGCCGACTACTTCGGTCTGACCTCGGGACGCAAGGTGGACAAGTTCGCCGCGACGGGACTCACGCCGGTGAGGTCCGAGCTCGTCGACGCACCCTACGTGGCCGAGTTCCCGCTCGTCGTCGAGTGCGAGGTCGTTGCGGTGCACGAGCTCGGCCTGCACACCCAGTTCATCGGCGAGGTCAAGGACGTCAAGATCGACGAGGCCTGCCTCGACAAGGATGGCCACATCGATGTGGGCAAGCTCGATCCGCTCGCCTTCGCCCCCGAGACGGGTGCATACTTCGCCCTCGGCGCGCTGGTCGGCCGCGCTTTCTCGCTCGGCAAGACCTTCGTCGCCGAGGGGAGCTCCTGATCGGCGCACCGAGTGCTCACCGCCACGACCGAGAGAGAGGATGAACGAGATGGAACCCCTGCGGATGACCTTGCGCCGTGCCAAGGAGACCAAGAACACGGTGCGCTACGAGGAGCCGGAGAGCGACCAGCCGATCGTCATCGGCACGCTCTACCTGCAGAAGTGGGCTCTGCACCGCCTCGGCGATCCGGAGACGATCACGGTGACCATCGAGCGAGCCGAACCGTGAGCGCGCGCGACTCGGCAGGCGAGAGCCAGGTCGGCCTGCAGTTCTCCGTCTACCCGCTGCGCCAGGAGCACCTGCACCCGGCGATCCAAGCGGCCGTTCAGGCCGCCGCCAAGCAAGGCGTCGAGGTCACGGTCGGCCGCCTCAGCACCTTCGCGCCAGGGGAGGAGGACGCGGTCTTCGCCGCCGTGCGGGCCGCATTCGATGCGGCGAGGTCGTTCGGACCGACCGTCGTGGTGGCAGCGCACGTTCGGGAGTGATGCTTGGCCTTCTTCCGCGCGGCACTCTGGCGGAGCGACTGCCCCGCGTGCCCCACCAGCTAGGCGGTTCGCGCCCAGTGAATAGGCTTCTTCAGCTCGTTGAGCCGCGAGTGATCGACCAGACCCTCATGCTGGATTCGGCCCACCGCGATACCAGGGGCGATGCCTTGTTGCCTGGCGAAAGCCCGCACCTCGTCGGGAGTGAACCTTCCGGCAGAGACGAAGCCGGCGTAGTCCCCAGGGGGAATCAGCGAGTCTCTAGCGAAGCGGTCGGCAGCTCGCTCGTCCTCACCTGCGTCCTCTCTCCCGCCGTTCGCCGCGTCCACGTAGTCGCGACCCTTGTGGGTGACGATGTGACCCGCCTCGTGAAAGAGACTGAACCAGAACTGATCGTCTGACTTGTGGCGGAGACTAAGCTGAATGATCGCCCTGCCGGGGGAGAGCCAGTGCGCCGCTCCGCTGAGGCGGGTCTTGCCCAGCTCGGGCGTCAGGACAACCACCACGCCGGCCGTCGCCAACAGATCCTGTACGCGCGTGACAGTCTGAGAGAAGGGCTCGCGGCGCGTGAGGCCGCGAATGTCGCGCAAGACGTTGGCAAGATGCTCCGCATCGAACGGGTCCGTTTCCAGGCCCGCGGCAACGATCTCTCCCCATCGCAGCCATGCCGCCACGGCGTGAGGAGAAGAGGCGAAGGCGGCAGACGCTCTGAGGGACGCGGCCGGTGCGAGCCAGTGGCCTTCCCAGGCACGAGGACTGCCGACCGCGAAGAACTTCAGAATGGCGGCCAGTGTCTCGCCCTTCCCCAGACCACCCTGAAGCAGTCCATAGCGAACCAGGCCCTTGACGGGGAACGCATCCACCCAGCCGGCATTGGCTTCCATCTCGACGCGCGCACGTTCAAACGCGAGATGCTCCCGGTACGCTGCCTCCAGGTTGTTCCAGAACGTCGCACGGATGCCAAGCGTCCTTTCGAGCTGGATGGCCGTATCAGGCGTCAGGGCGGCCTTCGCATTGACGATCTCATTGATCGTCTTGAAGGGTCGCCCCATCCTTCGCGCGAGCTCCGCCTGCGACATTTCGCGTTCTTGCAGAGCTTCCAAGAGGATCTCACCCGGAGGGACTGCCCAGTCCGGGCGCCACGTCGCTTCTCTAGTCTCCATGATAGTCAACCACCTCAACGA
>JBAXRL010000600.1:0-2665 GCA_037131205.1 Actinomycetes bacterium
GAAGCAGGTGCGCAACGTGAGTAGTCTACCCCGTACGGACCCCGCGTCATCCCCGGCCATCGTCGTGCGAACCCTCACCGATCTGGAAGGCATCATCGAGCGCGGCCTCGATACGTTCGTTGACGTGGGCGAAGCGCTCGCCGAGATACGCGACCGTCAGATGTACCGCGAGACGCACGCGACGTTTGAGGCGTACTGCCGCGAGCGCTGGGGATGGAGCCGCAGCTACGCCTACCGTCATATCGAGGCCGCTCAGGCGGTCGCACTGTTGCCAATTGGCAACATCCCGAGGCCCCCCGCGCGCGAGGGCCGCAAGGCTACCCGTACCCGCCCCGAGCGCCGCGAGCGCCGCCACGTGGCCCCCTGTGTCTCCTGTGGCCGCTAGCACGGGCGCGCCGCCGGCGCATCGGCCCCAGGGTGGAGATCGCGCTGGTCGATGGGTGGAGATCGCGACCCGCCACCATACCGCCGTGGTCGGATGGAGAAGCCGACCATCGGCGTGATCGTGGTGCGCCTCGCCCGGGCGCCCAGCGCCGGCTCCGCGTGAACATTCACGAACCCTGCATAGAAGGCCGCGAACACGGCAGGGTGGGAGGCCGCCTACGTGCTGCGAGGGGCTGTATGAGCCTCCTGTGGCTTCCTCGCTTGCTTCTCCGCCGACGGGTGGTACACTGACGGACAGTAGCGTACAGTGACGAGACAGAGGAGGCTTGGCGATGGAGACACTGAAGGAACCGCTGCTTTCACCTGAAGATGTGGCCGAGCTCGTGCAGGTAGTGCCCGCGACGGTGCGCCGCTGGCTGCGCCTCGGCTTGCTGCCCGGAGTCAAGCTGCCCGGCCGGTCGCGCGGTACCTGGCGCATCCGGCCGGCCGACCTCGAGCGCTTCCTTGCCGACCGCACGAGCGCGGGGGCGGCGTCATGAGCAACTGCACCGTGTGCCGACTCCGCGCCGACCGCTACATCGACCACCTCGGCATTCCGTGCTGCCACCGCAGCTACCTGGGCGACTGCCCCGCCACGTTCTACGACCGCGAGGCCGGCGCCGTGCGCCTCCGGCCGGGATACTCCACCACGGTCGCGACCACCACAACGAAAGGAACACCGTGAAGCTCCGCACGAAAGGCCTCGAGAAGCAGCTTCCGCCGCTGCGCTCGCAGGAGGAGGCCGACGATCCGATTGTGCATGCGCATTTCTTCGACCCGACCGGCGCCGCCAACTGGTATGTGACGGAGGCCTCGGCCGAGGGCGACGACCTCACCATGTTCGGCCTCTGCGACCTCGGCCTCGGCTTCCCGGAGCTCGGATACGTCAGCCTGAACGAGCTCCAGTCCGTGAAAGGCCGGCTTGGCCTCGGCATTGAGCGTGATCGCTACTGGACGCCCAAGCCGCTGAGCGAGGTACGGTCGTGACCGGCCGGATACGGCAGATTCTCGTCGACGGCGCGCCCACGACCGGCCGCATGGACGACACTCACATCTGGGGAGCCGGAGGCCTCCTGACGGGCGCGCCGGGCTCGGGGCTGGACGCCGCCACCGACGGGCACACGCGCTACCTCTGGAACGAGCTGCACGCCTACGCCGCCCGCGACGCCGCCATGGAAGAGCTCGCCGCGCGCATCTTCTCCGGCTGGATCGCGCCATGAGCGCCGACCGTGTGCAGGACCAGGCCGCCGCCTACGCCGCGGCCACCGCCATCAACGACAACATGATCGCCCGCCGCGAGATCGCCGCGCGGCATGAGGCGAGGCAGGCCGCCGGCGTCGACTTCCTCGAGTCGCGCATGGTTTACCGCGCCGAGCTCGACGCGCTGGACGCGCTGGAGGCCTCGCCGTGACCGGCTGCGAGCTCTGTCAGGACAACCCCACGGCAGGCCCGCGCGGCGAGGCCTGCGCTATCTGCGGCGCCGTGTTCGGTGACGCTGCGGCCGCGGCGGAGGTGTACCGCGACGACGGTGCCGATGGTCGTAGCGGCGGCTGCTACCTGCCCGCGAAGGGCTGGCACGTGCCGTGCTGGCACACGTTCAAGGGCGGCGTGTGGTGGGAGCTCTACGACTTCGGGCCGCCGCGCGCCGTGATCGCCGTGAACTACGGACCGACGGCGAACAGGGAGGCCCTCGGCCGGCCGATGCAGGCGTGGGAGCTGCCTAAGCGCATCCTCGCGAGGATTGCGGAGCTACCCCGGTGACGGCGCGCGTAGAGTCGGGTGACATCGTTGCTAGGCTCGCATAGCACACCACAAAGCGACGCCCCAGCGAGTGACATCGCCGAGGCGTCAAACGAAAGGAACACGATGACGAACAGTGTAGAGCAGGACTCCTCGGTACTCAAGACCCTGGCCGCGCCGGCGCCGCTGCTGACGGGTGAGGCCGCCGCCGCCGAGAGCCTCGGCGTAAGTCTCGGAACGTTCCGCCGTTGGGTGGCCGATGGGCAGATCGCCGCGGTAGTGCTGCCCTCCGGCATCGTCAGGAAGCTGTACCGGGTAGCTGACCTCGAGCGCTTTGCGGCGTCGCTCGCCGCGAAGTCGTGAAGGCGGAGGGCCGGCCGGACACCAACGCAGTGGAGACGCCCCGGCGTCGCCACACCCGGCCGCCGAGACGCGTCCACATCCCGAGCTCCTGGGCGATTCCGCCGGCGACCCGGCGGCGCAACTATCGGAGCGTGAGGTC
>JBAXRL010000601.1:0-2663 GCA_037131205.1 Actinomycetes bacterium
GGCCGGCCCGCCCGCAAGCGCCACGCGCTGCGCCCCGGAGAAGAGGTCGCCTGGCGGCGCGGCCCCGAGCCGCCCGCGGCGCTCGCCGCGGAGGACGTGCCCTACGACGTCGTGTACGAGGACGACTGGCTGCTGGTCGTCGACAAGCCGGCCGGCGTCGTCGTCCATCCGGCGCCGGGGCACGAGCACGGCACGCTGGCTCAGGGGCTCGTGAAGCACGGCGCCCGCGGTGGTCACGAGCGGCGGCCCGGCATCGTCCACCGCCTCGACAAGGACACCTCGGGCCTGCTCATCGTCGCCAAAGGCGAGGCCGCCTACCAGGCGCTGGTCGCCGCCATGGAGCGCCGCGACATCAAACGTGTCTACGTGACGCTCCTGCGCGGCGACCTGCCCCAGGATGAGGGCGCCATCGACGCGCCCATCGGCCGGCACGTGCGCGACCGCAAGCGCATGTCGCTGCACACGACCGTCGGCAAGCGCGCGGTGACGCATTTCCGCGTGCTGGGCCGCGCCCCGGGCTTCACGCTCGTGCGCGTGCGACTGGAAACCGGCCGCACCCATCAGATCCGCGTGCACTTCGCGGCCCTCGGCTACCCCGTGGCCGGCGATGCCCAGTACGGCGGGAGAGAAAGGCCGGAAGGCCTGGAGCGCCAGTTCCTGCACGCCGCGCAGCTGGCGTTCCCACACCCCGGGGATGGGCGGCGGATGAGCGTCGCCAGCCCGCTGCCGCCCGACCTCTCGGCATTCCTGGCGGCTCACGGTCTTCCGGCACAGCCGAAGCTGTAGACTCGCGCTCCGCGCGACCTTGCGGAACGCGCTGCTCTCCCCATTCCGCCGTCGCCGCCCTGCAGAAGTACCTCGTGACCCGCGAGCACATCGGCCACGATACGAGGCGCGGCCGACCGGTGCGCGCGGCCGTGGCCGGGCACGCGGCCTCGGCTGCCTCGGTGGGCGGCGAAGGGTTGCGCACGTCCCGGCGGTCTGCGAATCTGACACGCACGATGCCCGGGTCATCCGCGGCCCCGGGAGCTGGACTCACGCTCAGGGAGTGACAGAGACGGAAGAGCGTGTGGACTCGATCCGAAGAAGGGGAGCCATGAACAGGGATGGATTTCAGGCAGCGAAGGCGGCCGCCTTGACGGGGTTTGCGGAGATGGGATCGCGGCATCTCAACTGCGCCCAGGCGGTGGTCCGTTGCGCCTCGATGCTGCTCGGCGCCGACCAGGATTCCGTCGTCCTGGCGCGCTACTTCGGCGGGGGCATGACGCGGATGGGTCAGGTCTGCGGAGCTTTGTCGGGAGCGGCTCTATCCCTGGGGCTCCGCGACCGCTGCCGTGGCCTCTCCTGGCCGGACGGCGCGTCGCCCGACACCGAGAAGGTGCAGCAGCTGTTTCGGCGGTTTGAGGCTGAGTTCGGCGCCATGACCTGCAGAGGGCTCGTGGGCTACGCCACCGACACCCCGGAGGGCTACGAGAGGTTCAGGGCCGACGGGAAGTACGTGTTCTGCGAGGGCTATGTGTCGTGGGCCTGCGACCACCTGTACGAGATCCTCGAAACGACGAGCTAGCCGGCCCGGGCGGCGGCCCGCCGGGCCGCCGACGAGGCGTGGCGTGGTGCGACAGTCGCGCTGCCGGTGGCCCCTCGCGGGTGTGGCGCGGCGGCGGCCGAGACTCCGGCCGCCGCCGCGCCTTCTCGTACCGCCTGCCGGCTACGCGACGAACGGCTTCGCCTTGACGTACCTGCCCGCGCCCTCCTTGCCGACCCAACGCCCGTCCGACACCACGACCTCGCCCTTGCTCAGCACTGTCCGCACCGCGCCGTTGACACGCATGCCTTCATACGGCGTGTAGTCGACGTTCTGCACCTGCGTCGCCGCGGAGATCACCGCCTCGACCGACGGATCGAAGACGACCACGTCGGCGTCGCTGCCCGGGGCGATGACGCCCTTCTGAGGATAGAGCCCGAAAAGGCGCGCCGGGGCGCTGCTGAAGACGTCGACCAGCTTCGGCATGCCGATCTCGCCGCCCACCACGCCGAGCGTGTGCAGGATGAGCAGACGATGCTCCACCCCTGGGCATCCGTTCGGAACCTTGTGAAACCCGTCGGTCCGGCCCATCTCCTTCTGCCCCGCGTAGTTGAACGCGGCGTGGTCGCTGGCCACGACCGACAGATCGCCGGTGCGGAGCCCGGCCCACAGGCCGGGCCAGTTGGACTTGTCGCGCAGGGGCGGCGAGCAGATGAGCTTGGCGCCCTCGAACCCGGGCGCGTCGAAGTCGTCGACCGACAATGCGAGGTACTGCGGGCACGTCTCGCCGTAGACGGCCTGGCCCCTGTGCCGGGCCGCGCGGATCTCGTCCAGGGCCCTCGTACAACTGACGTGAACGATGTAGATGGGAGCGTCGGCGATCTCGGCGAGCATGATGGCCCGCCGCGTCGCCTCACTCTCGGCGGCGGCGGGCCGCGTGGCGAGGTGGTACTTCGGGGCGGTCTTGCCCGCCGCCAGATGCTCCTTGACGAGGACGTCGATGACATCGCCGTTCTCGGCGTGGACGCAGACGAGCGCGCCGCAGTGCTTGCCCGTCTTCAGGGCCTGCAGAAGCGTCGCGTCGTCGACCATGATGGCGCCCTTGTAGGCCATGAAGAGCTTGAGGCTGGTGACGCCT
>JBAXRL010000602.1:0-2661 GCA_037131205.1 Actinomycetes bacterium
TCTGGCGGTACGCCGGCGAGAGCATGCTGAACGCCGGCACGTAGCGCGTGAACGGGGCGTCGAGCTCGACCTCGCCCTGGTCGACGAGCTTCATCGTTGCGACCGTGGCGAGCATCTTGCTCACCGAGCCGATGCCGTACATGGTGTCTGCCTCGGGCGGCGTGGACGTGGCCTTGTCGGCCTCGCCGAAGGTCTCCTGCCAGACGAGGCGCTCGCCGCTGACGAACGCGAGGGAGAACGACGCGGCGCCGGACTGCGCGAGCAGCGCCTGCGCGGCGGCGCGGCCGTCTTTGATGGTGGCGGCGTAGTCGGTGGCCCGCGCCGCGGCGGTCCCCGCCATGACGGCAAGCAGCACGATGACGAGCGCGAGGGCGACGAGGGCGCGTCGCGCTCGAGTGGCGATGTGGTGTCTCATGGTGGCGCCTCCCCTGAGTAGCTGGTGCCTCGCGATGCACAGGAGCGCCGCGGCAGGCCGCGGCGCCTCGCGCTTCATCATACCTATCATCGACAGCAGCGCCCCGATTCTTGAGCTTGGCGGCGTCCGCGCCGGCGCGCGAGTGCCCGCGCGGGGCATAACTCCCGCTTGACGGCGCGGGCACGGCTTGGAGACGATGGGCGCATGGTCGAACGTGACAAGGACGGCGCCCCGGGGAGCGGGCCGCGCCGCCGCCGGCGCCCGGGCGTCACCACCCTGATCCTCGCCGGGCTTGTGCTCGGGGTCGCCGCCGGCGTCGTCTTCGGCGACCTCATGGGAAGCCTTTCGGTGGCCGGCCGGATCTTTATCGCGCTCACGCAGATCACCGTCTTCCCGTACATCGTGCTGGGGCTGATCCACGGGGTCGGCAGCCTCGACGCGTCGGTGGCGAAGCGCCTGGCGACGCGCGGCGTGCCCGTGCTGGCCCTCTTCTGGGCACTCTCGATCGCCGTGTTCTACATCGTCCCGCTCGCCTTTCCGGAGCGCACCATCGCCTCCTTCTACGACCCCAACCGCTTCCCCGGGGCGGGCGGCGACGCCGCGATCGACTGGGTCACCTACATCCCGGCAAACCCGTTCCAGTCGCTCGCCGGCGGCATGGTGCCGGCGATCGTCATCTTCAGCCTCTGCGTCGGCATCGCCCTCATCGGCGCCGCGCGCAAGGAGGGCTTTCTCAACGGCATCGCCTTCGTCAACGGCCTGCTCGGCAGGATCAACCACGCGATCATCCTCTACGGCTCGCCGCTGGGCGTCTTCGCGATCGTCTCGAGCACTGTCGGGACCATGGACCTCGAGCAGGTCCGGGGAGTGGGCGTGTACCTCGCGAGCTACACCGTCGCGACGCTTCTGATCGTGCTGGTCGTGCTCCCGCTGGCGGCCATCGCGTTCACCGGCGTCACCTACCGGCAGCTCGTGGCGGCCTTCAAGGCTCCGGCGCTCCTCGCCTTCACCACCGGCAACGCCTTCATCGCGCTGCCCATGATCGCCGCCGGGGCTCGCGACCTGCTCAGGAAGCGGGGCGCCCCCAAAGAACGGGCGTGGGAGATCGCCGACACCCTGACGCCGCTGGCCTTCGCTCTGCCCCTGGCGGGCACGCTGGGCGCCCTGCTCTTCCTCATCTTCGCAGCCTGGTTCGACGGCTCCGTCCTGACGGCGGCCGGGTACGTCTCGATGACCGCGAGCGGCCTGCTCTCCCTGTTCGGGGAGCCGCGGCTCGCGATCCAGATGCTCCTCGACCAGATGGGCCTCCCGGCGGAGGCCACGAACCTCTACATCGCCACGGAGCAGCTCCTGCGCAACCTCACGGTGCTCGTCGGAGCGCTGAGCATGGGGATCTTCGTGTTCACCGCCGGGGCCGCCGTGCTCGGCGCCGGGCGTCTGCGCCTGCGCCGGACTCTGGTGGCCGCTCTTGTCGCCGCCGTCGCGGTCGCCGGCGGCGCCGCCGCGCTCCAGGTCGCGCTGCGGCCGCTCGGCACGAGCGGCGAGGCCGGCTACGAGACGCTCCAGAAGATGCGCCTGCCGTTCTCGATGCCGGTGCGGGTGTACACGTCGCCCGGGGAGGCGCCGGCCCCGCCGTGGGGGCCGGCCGGCGCCGACCTGCTCACGCGTGTGCAGGAGCGCGGCGTGCTGCGCGTCGGGTACGCGCCCAAAGCGTTCCCGTTCTCGTACACCAACGGCGACGGCGATCTGGTGGGCTTCGACGTAGAGCGCGTCTACTCGCTGGCGCAACTCCTGGAGAGCAGGCGTATCGACTTCATCCCGGTGGACCGGCAGGACTTCGCGCCTCAGCTTGAGTCGGGCTTCGTCGATCTCGTCGTCGGGGCGATCGAGGTCACGCCGTCGCAGTACGCCCTCGTCGACTTCACGTCGGTGTACATGACGCTGCGCATCGCCGTCGTGGCCCCCGACGCGCAGGCCGACGACTACCGGACGGAACAGAGCTTCGCCCGCCTCCACGGCAGGCGTATCGCCGTGGAGAAGGGCAGCTACTACGCACGCCTGCTGCGGGCGGCCAACCCGAACTTCACCGTCGTCGAGATCGACGACTCGCTCGACTTCTTCGAGGGCGGCGTCGCCGACGCCCTCTTCACTTCGGCGGAGGAGGGCTCGGCCTACACCCTGATGCACCCGCACTACGAGGTGGTCGTGCCCGAGTTCCCGCAGCCGCCGCTGTACCTCGCCTACCC
>JBAXRL010000603.1:0-2652 GCA_037131205.1 Actinomycetes bacterium
GCGCCGCGTCCAGGACGAGGAGGACCGAACATGACCGGCAGGAACGCACTCCGAGCGCGAGGGCTCGTCGTGAGCGCGGCAACCACCGCGCTCGTGCTGCTGACCGCGGTCCTCGCCCTCGGCTGCGGCTCGTCGGGCGACGCGGCCTCCTCGGAGTCGCCCACGCCGGCCGCGAGTCCGACGTCCACAGCCGCAGCCGTCACCCCCCAGACCGTGGTCGACTTCGTCGACAAGGCGGTCGCCTACGCAGGCGCCCACGGCAAGGAGGCCGCCCTCGCCGCCTACAACGACCCGGACGGCGAGTTCCGCACCGGCGAGCTCTACATCTTCGCCTACGACTTCACCGGCAAGAACCTCGCGCACATCGACCCGGCCCTGGTCGGCAAGGACCTGATCGGCCTCACCGATCCGGAGGGCACGCCGATCGTCAGGAACTTCGTACGCATCGCGAAGTCCGGCGGGAGCTGGTACACGTACGTGTGGGCCAACCCGGCGAACGGCAGCCGCGTCGAGCCCAAGCTCGCGTACATCACCAAGGTCGGGGACGACTGGCTCCTCGGCGCCGGCATGTACCTGCCGGTGGTGGGCCAGGCCCCGTCCGGCCCCTCCCCCGCGGCGAGCGTTTCGGCCGCCGCCACCGAGCAGCAGGTCGTCGCTTTCGTCGAGAAGGCCGCCGCGCACGTCAAGGCCGTCGGCAAGAAGCAGGCGCTCGCCGACTTCTCGGACCCGAACGGACAGTTCCGCGAGGGCGAGATCTACGTCTTCGCCGAGGACTTCAAAGGCAACGAGCTCGCCAGCGGCGGCCAGCCCGAGCTCGTGGGCCAGAGCATCCTCGACGTGCAGGACTCCAGCGGTGTCTACCTCGTCAGGGAACTCATCGCCACGGCCCGGGATCAGGCCCGCGGCTGGGTCGGCTACGTCTGGGACAACCCCGAGACGGCCGAGCAGCAGGAGAAGCGCGCCTACGTCATCAAGGCCGGTCCGGACTGGTGCGTGGGCTCGGGGATGTACGTGCGCTGACGCAGGGAGGGGACGATGACCAGGGAAGCGGCACGAGCGCTCGCAGAGAGGATGAAGAACGACGAGGCCTTCCGCGAGCAGGTGCTCGCGCAAGAAGACGCCGGCGCCCGCATCAGGTTCGTCATGGCCGCCGGCTTCGAGTGCACGCGCGAGGAGATCGAACCTCCGGGCGACGGGGCGCTGACGGACGAGGAGATGGCGTGGGTCGCCGGCGGCGTCGGGCCCAGCGAGGAGGAGCCCTGGAACCCGGGCAACTACCCCCTCGCCACGTGATGAGCATCGTGTCATCGACCGCCTCACCTGCGAGCGGGAACGCGCCTTGCCGTCTCCCGGCGCCCGGCGCGGTGCAGGAGTGAGCGGCGGCGCCACACTCGATCTGCATCTCACGCCCGGGGTGGTGGACATCGACGCGCAGCGATTGGGCGCCGTCGCGCTGCTCGAGGAGGCGGCGGACCGCTACGCCGGCCGGTCCGCCATCGTGGACGTGCCGCCGACGGAAGTCGGCGGCACGCTCGTGCGCGCGGTCAAGCTCAAGGGCGTGGGCTGGACGGCCGCGGACGGGACGTTCCGGCCGCCCTCGGCCGTCTGCTACTTCGAGGGCGGCCCCGCCTGCTGGCTGCACGTGGACTACGACGGCGAGGGGCGCATGCTCGCCGAACCGGCCGAGGACCGGCCGTGGGGCGCGCTCCTGCTGGACCGCGCCCGCAACGAGGACGCCATGCTGGCGCGGGTGCGCGCCGCCGGGCTGCCCGCACCCGTCCCGCTGGGCTTCGGGCGCTTCGAGCGCCTGCGTTTCGCCGGCCGGCCGACGGGGTTCGTCGTCATCGGCCTCGCCGACCCGGACGATCGCAGAGCCGGCCAGGACGTTCTCGCCCGCGAGGCGGCCACGGCGCGCGGGCCGGCCGCCGAGGCCGGCTTCGTGGCCTGGCTTGCCGGCCTCGCCCGCAGCGTCGCGGCTCTGCAGAGGAGGGTCCACGCCGCGGGGCTCACCGGCGGCGGCCCTCACCTCGGTAACTTCTCGGTGGCCGGCGCAGAGGTCACGCTGCACGACCTCGACGCCTTTGAGGAGCCGGCCGCCCTGGGGATCTCGGGCGCGCGCCTGCTCGGCAGGCGCCTGCGCGACTACTACGTGCTCGCCGCCTCCGTAGGGGGTCGCGCGTACGCGCCCAGATGGCGCCGACGCCGCGGGCTTCTCATGCGCGCCGTGGGCGAAGGCTACTTCGGCGCGGCCGCGGCGCCGGAGCTCGAGCGCATGCAGCCCTTCGACCACCTGCGCTTCTGGGAGCAGCTGCAGCGGCGCGGCAGCATCTTCGAGCTTCCCACGCCTCTGCTCACCCTGATGGAACGCGCCGTCTCGGAGGACGGAGTCTCCTCTCGGACGACGGAGTCTCAATGCGAGCCTGTGCCGGTCCCTACGGCCCACCGGGCGCCCAGGAGGGTGGCGTCATGACGAAGCCGCCAGGCTGCGCGCCATCGACGAGATGGACGCGGCTGTGGCCGCCGTCGTCGACCCCTCGTCAGGGGCGCACAAGCAGCTCGCACACATCGGCGACGCCGTCGCCGACTGGTGTCTGGGCCACCCGCACAGCTTCGCCCGGGTCTTCGACGCCCTGCCGCCGCCCACCGCGCTGG
>JBAXRL010000604.1:0-2652 GCA_037131205.1 Actinomycetes bacterium
CGACCTTGGGATTAAGAGTCCCCTGCTCTACCAACTAAGCTAACGGCCCACGGGTGGCGACGCGATATGGTACCAGCCGCCCGCCGCCGTGCCAAACCGGCCGGGGCCGCGAGGCGGCGCGGGCGGGCGGGGCCGGCAGCGCGAGGCCGCGCGTCGCGGCGCAGGCGGGCGCGGCCGCCCGGCGGAGTAGTGCAGAACGGTAAGATCCGATTCGCGACATGCCGTCCGGCCACCGGCCGCCCCCTCGCCGTCCGGCCACCGGCCGCCCCCTCGCCGTCCGGCCGCCGGCCTACGCGCCCTCGCCGAACACGTGGCGACCGGCGACCTCGTAGCCCTCTTCCTGGACAGCCGCGGCGATGGTGTCGAGGGTCACGTCGCCGGCTTCGAAATCGACGGTCACGCTCTTGGCGCCGACGTCCACCGCCACCGACCGCACCCCGGCCAGGGCGCCGACCGCGCCTTCGATGGCCATCTTGCAGTGATTGCAGGAGACGCTGGGAACGTTGAGCACCGCGTGTGTCTCGCTCATGATGGATCCTCCCCGTCGGCGGGTGCGCCGAGCTCTTCGAGCTTGTAGGTGACGGCGCGGCCCTCCCCATGGTCGACCGTGACACTGTCGATGGGCGCCAGCAGCTCGACGACCCTGCCCTCGCCGCCCGGCGTCGTGATGATCGCGCCACGCTTGGGCGCGCGCTTGCGGAACGACACGTAGACCTTGTGCTCGTACTTGAGACAGCACATGAGGCGGCCGCAGCAGCCGGAGATCTTGGTGGGGTTGAGCGGCAGGTTCTGATCCTTGGCCATGCGGATGGACACGGGCTCCTGGTCGCCGGCGAAGGTGGCGCAGCAGAGGCTGCGGCCGCAGGGACCGTAGCCGCCGACGATGCGCGATTCGTCGCGGGCGCTCACCTGCTTGAGCTCGACGCGCCGCTTGAGGCGCTCGTTCAGCTTGCCCACGAGCTCGCGGAAGTCGATGCGCTCCTCCGAAAAGAAGGTGATCAGGAGCTTGCCGCCGTCGAAAGCCTGGCGCGCCTCGACGACCTTCATGTCGAGGCCGGATTCGGCGACAAGCCGCCGGCAGACGCGTTTGGCCTCGAGCTCGTCGTCGCGGTGGGAGGCGACAGCGTCGAGGTCGCCTTGCGTGGCCTTGCGGCGGATGCGCTTGAGGCCCCGCGGGGTCTGCTCGGGCGGCACCTCGTCGGGCCCTTTGACGAGCCGCCCGAAATCGGCGCCGCGGGTGGTGTCGACGACCACGCGATCGCCCGGCGCGACCTCCAGAGAGCCGGCGTCGAACTGGTAGACCTTACCGCCGCCGCGGAACACGACGCAGGCGATCCTAGGCACTTTCCGCAACCTCCTCAAAGCGCGCGAACAACGCTTGCAGCGCGAGCTTGTACTCGATGTTGAGAAACAGATCCTTGCGCGTCCGGGCCACGACGGCCATGAGGCGCGCGTAGTATTCGGGTGTCGCCACGGCCGCCCCGGCAAGCTCGCCGGCGCGGTCGCTGTTCCAGAGTACATCGGATGCCCCACAGGCGACCACCCAGAGGTCGCGCACCCAGGCGCCGAGGAGGTCGACGGCGTCCTGCGCCGCGATACGCCGCAGGCGCGCTTCCTCGCGTTTGGCCCGTTCCTCGGCTTTCTTGACGTACCACTTCTGGTCGCGGGGATCCTGGAACTGGCGCATCAGCTCGGCGACGCTCACCTCGAGCCGCGCCTTCACGTCGTCGGTGATCTGCTTCTGATGACGTTCGAGGACGCCGATGAAGGCCGCCGACGGATCGCCCTCGGCGCCGCCGCGCGCGAGGCCGGCGGCGCGCGCCGCGTGACGCAGGTACTCGCCGCGGCGGCCCGGGCCGCGCGCGTCCTCCGCCAGCCGGTCGGCGCGCTCCACGGCGCCGCCCGAAAGACGCGCGAGCGCTTCGGCCTCGGCTCCGCCGAGGCCGTGTTTCGCGCGCAGATACGCGGCGACCTGCGCGTCGCTGAGCGGGCGCAGCTCGACCTGCTGGCAGCGCGAGACGATCGTCGGCAGCACGCGCTCGAGACGGTCGGTGACCAGCAGAAAGTACACGTGTGCCGGCGGCTCTTCGATGCTCTTGAGCAGCTTGTTGGCCGCCGCCGGATGCAGGTGCTCGACCTCGGGGATGACCCAGACGCGGCGCCCCGCGGCGAACGGTTTGAGGCTGAGGTCGGCGATCACCGGATCCACCTGCGCGACGCGAATGAGGTCGCCCTCGCGCGCGACGACGTGCAGGTCGGGGTGGACGCCGCGGCGCGCACGCTCGCACTCCGCGCAGGCGCCGCAGCCGCCGCAGGCGCAGACGAGCGCCACCCCCAGCTCGCGGGCGAAGGCCGTCTTGGCCAGGCCCTCGGGGCCGCTCAGCAGGTACGCGTGGCTGAGCGTGCGCTCGCGCAAAGCGCGGGCGAACACCTCCCTGGCCTTCTCCTGGCCGAAAATACCGGCGAACACGGGGCGCCCTCAGCCGCCGAGCCGCGGGCCGGCGGCGGCGAGCGCCGCGAGCGCCGCCGCCTCGACGTGGGCGACCGCCGCGAGCGCCGCCGCCTCGATGTCGGCGGCGACGAGGTCGCTGTCGCGGAAGCCGTCGATGAGACGCACGCGCTCCGGGAAGCGCCGCGCCACCACGGCGAAGC
>JBAXRL010000605.1:0-2643 GCA_037131205.1 Actinomycetes bacterium
CCGACCCAACGGAGCACCGCCGCCGGCCCTCGGGGCTGGTCGCACGGATGGTCGCATCGAGCCGGTTCTTCGTGCTCCTGGCCACCATCAGCCTGTTCCTCGCTTTCATGGCGGTCATGGTGTCCACGATGGTCGTGACTGTGATCACGATCGTCCACGCCTTGAACCAGGACATGACGCAGAACGAGCTCATCGGCAAGCTGATCAAGCAAGCCGACTACGCGCTGCTCGCCACCGTTCTCTACGTGCTTGCGCTGGGTCTGTACAGTCTCTTCGTCGACGACCGCATACCGATGCCGGGCTGGCTGCGCATCAGCGACCTCGGGCATCTCAAGGAGCTGCTTGCCGGCGTGGTCGTGGTCGCCATCGCGGTCATCTTTCTGGGGCAGGCGCTCACGTGGGACGGCGTGACCGACCTGCTGGCGCCGGGCCTGGCGTCGGCCGCCGTCATCGCCGCGCTGGCGCTGTTCCTGTGGCAGGCCGCGCGCGAGCGCCAGCTGGACCGTGAAACGGGACATCCGGGTCAGGCCACCGGCGACCGCGGAGATGACGCCGCCGGCGACGCCTGACGGACCGGCGGCCGGCTGAGTCGTGCTGCGCCGATCAGCTTGAGGCGCGCCTGACGGCGCCCCTCACGCTGACCCCGCCGCGTCGGTCAGTCGATCGGCGGCTTCTTGCGCCGCGCCTTGCCGAGGTTCTGCACGATCAGCGACACCACCGTGATGAGGTAGAGCTGGCCGAGGACGGCTTCGAGGACGGCCAGCATCCGTCCCACGCTGCCCTGGGCCGTGAGGTCGCCGTAGCCGACGGTGGTGATCGTCGTCAAGCTGAAGTAGAGGTAGTCGACCGACGACGCCCTGTGCGGCGGCTGGATCTGCGCGAAGAAGGAATCGTCGCCGAGCACGGCGGTCAGGGCGAACATGCTGGCGAAGAACATGGCGATGAGCAGGTAGACGCAGATGGCGCCGTAGAAGGTATTGAGGTTGACGATCAGGTGTGTCGCCAGCCGTTTCACGATGGCCACCGGGGCGACGACCACCAGCAGGGCGATGAGCGTGGTAGAGACCGCCCGCCCGGTGTTCTCGCCGCCGAACAAGTTGAGGGCGAGGGCGGCGAGCGTGGCCACCGGGATGAGGGCTATGGCATAGCGCAGAATGCGGCGCTGGACCTGCGAGGCGCGCAGGGCCAGCCACGTGGTGGTGGCGAGCACGACAAGGCCGAGCATGCGCCCGTAGTGATGATTGCCGGCGGCCGCCATGACGAAGTAGCTGACGATGAGCAGCACGAGCACGAGGCCGTAGCTGTCGGCGAAGCGCGGCGGCTTCTCGGCCGGCGGCTGCTCAAGCAGTTCGTCGCTCTCCGGGATCGCCGGCGGCCCTTCGGGTCCCGGCCGGGCGCCCGGCGAGGCCGCCTGCGCGGGCGTCTGGGGCTGCATGTCGTCTGACTCGTCCATCGCGTAGACGCCACTGTACCCCACCGGCGGGGAGGCGCAAGGCGAAAGGGCCGCGCGCGGATGTGCCGAAGGGGAGCCGGGCGCGCCACCGAACCCCTTGCTGTACACTCCCCGGAGGATCCACCGAACCTATGGATTACGGTACCTACACCCCCAGACCACAGCGCGACACGCGCCGCCGGCGGCGCCAGCTGGCCCGGCGGCGTCTTCTCGTGCTCGTCGCTTTCGTGCTCGTCGTGGCGGCGATCATCGCCGCGGTCGTGGTCAGCCGCGGCAAGGGCGAGGAGAAGGCCGACGGCACGAAGCCGAGGCCGGCCAAGACGGCCGCGGCCTCCACGTCGCCGAGCCCCAAGCCCACGACGCCGCCGCCCAAGGTGTGGGTGGCGAGCAAGTCCGACCCCGTGCGCGTCTGGGTCGGCGGCGATTCCATGGCCGGCGAGCTCGGCTGGTCTCTCGGGCCGATGCTCGAGAAGACGAAGGTCTTCAAGCCCATCCTCTACTACAAGGAGTCTTCGGGCATCTGCCGCTGGGACTTCTTCGACTGGGGCAGGCAGATGGAGACCGTGATGCGCACGGCCAAGCCCAACGCCGTGGTCATGATGATGGGCACCAACGACACGCAGTCGGTGTGGGACGACGGCACGTGGATCTCGTACGGCACCTCCAAGTGGAAGACCGCCTACGAGAAGCGCGTCTCCGACATGATGGGCACCATGCTCAAGGGCGGCGCCCGGCGCGTGTACTGGGTGGGCATGCCGATGATGCAGGAGTCGTGGCGCAACTCGCGCATGAAGCTCATCAACAAGCTCATCCAGAACGCCGCCGCGGAGAACCCGGGGGCGGCATACGTCGATGCCTGGGCTCTCTTCGTGGACTCCAACGGCGACTACGCCGCGAACTGGCGCCTGGCCGACGGCGTGCACTTCACCGTCGAGGGCCAGCAGCGCCTGGCCAGGGCCGTGCTCAAAGACATCGAGAAGGACTGGCTGCCCGACGGCCTGCCGTCGCCGAGCCCGTCGCCGGCGGCGAGCTCCTCGGCGTCCGCCAGCCCGTCCGTCTAACGCGCGGACGGCGGCGCGAGGCGCCCGACGGCCGGCCGCCGGCCGTCCCGGCGTGCCGCCTGCCGACGCCCGGCGCCCAGGTGGTTGCGGACCGCTCTCTGCGCCGATAATGGGAGTGTGATGTTTCTC
>JBAXRL010000606.1:0-2638 GCA_037131205.1 Actinomycetes bacterium
CTCATGGTTACGTTCGCGGGCCGGAAGGAGCGACGAACATCGCCCGCAAGCCGACGGCGTGGGCGGCCCTGTAGAGTCTCGAGCCAGACATCTCCCTGCTCAATGAAGCAGTCGTTCAGCAGGGAAGCAGAGGGGTGTGGAGCAGAGCTTGAACGCGTCGCGCGACCAGGCGCGGGAGTAGCGAACACGGAGGCTCACACACCTTCTCTGGCTTCGAGCATGCTCACGGCGGCCTCATACTCGGCGGCCAGGTCGAAGCCGGCGTCGGCCTCCGCAGCGATCTCATGGCGCCCTCACGTCGAAAGCCTGCGAGGTGTCGTTCTGGAAATCCCCGTCCACGGACCAGTCGTCGATGCAGTCCGACCACGTCGTCACCTTGCTGCGCACCTCTTCGGGGATCAGCTCGAAGATGCCGAGAAGCTCCGCCCAGGCGTCGATCACGGCGTGGTCACGGGTGCCGTCCGACAGGCTCTCGCGCCAGACCTCGAAACGTGATGCGAAGAGGCTCGCGGATGACCACGCGACCGCCGAGGCGCTTTTCGGCCAACGCGAGGGCGGCGTCGAGCACGAGCGCGGCCGCTTCCTGCAGGCCGGCGCGGGCTTCTTCGAGGGCGGGTGCCTGCGTAGTGGCGCCCGGCAGCTCCTCGACGTCGCCGACATGCCCTCGGGCGCCTGCTCGAACACCGCGGCGAGCTTGAGCTCCATGTGCGCGACCATTGTCAATCTCCCGCTGGCGCTTGACCGCTGTTACGCTCGCTCGACCATGCACGCGACAGCCGAACAGGCGCGGGACGCGCTCTACCTCTACATCGATGAGGCCGGGAACTTCGACTTCGGGCACAACGGCACGCGCCATTTCGTGCTAGCCGGGGTGCTCATGCGGCGTCCGTTCGCTCACCTGGCGGGCCTCCTGGACGTCAAGTACGACGTCCTTGAGGAGGGTCTCGACCTCGAGTACTTCCACGCCTCCGAAGATCGGCAGGCGGTCCGCGATCGCGTGTTTCGTTGTCTCGCGGCGCACGGCAGCGGCATGCGAATGCTCTGCGTCGTTGCCTGCAAGGCGGAGCTTGACCGCGGGCTTCGTACCCCGGAGCGGCTCTACGCGACGGCCTTCGACCAACTCGTCCGGGAAGCGCTGAATGCACTCGCGCCCACGCCCGGGGGGCAGATCATCGTGGTCACCGACTCTCTGCCCGTGCGCAGCGGTGGAGCCGCGGTGCGCAAGGCGGTGAGGGCGACCCTGAAGGCGCACACCCCGACGAGCGTGTCGTTTC
The DNA here is from genome assembly GCA_037131205.1 of Actinomycetes bacterium. Taxonomy (GTDB): domain Bacteria; phylum Actinomycetota; class Thermoleophilia; order UBA2241; family UBA2241; genus CAIXSE01. Next base: position 1,275 of record JBAXRL010000606.1, read on the forward strand.
GCATCCTGCATCATGCGTCGCGCGCGGATGTGAACCTGCAGGTGGCCGACTACTGCGCGTGGCCCGCGTACCGAAGGTGGGAGCGCGAGGACGAGCGCTCGTACCGCATCATCGCCGACGCTGGCGTGGTATGGGCCGAATCGCGTCTTGCGCAGGCCGGGTGACGCGGTCGAGCCGGCCCAGAAACGCGACCACCCCAGCTATCCTTTCGGAAGAGGCCCATGGCCTCTTGTCGCCGGGGTGGAACCTTTGGAGGCAGTATACCCGGGTGGTGCGAATGGGCAAGTTGACGTTTCGCCAACGTCACCCAGGCGCCGGCCGCGGCCTGTTCCCCGATGCGCACCGACCTCGTACCATGACGAACCACTTATGCGCAATCGCTTCGTCTTCATCGATGAGTCCGGCGTGATCGGCGGCGTCAGCCAGCCACTGTTCGTGTTGGGCGCGCTCAAGATCGCCGACACGGCGGCGTTGACGCATGGCCTCACCCGCGTACGCAGCCGCGTCTGTGGACGACACGGAACAGCCGCCCCTCGGTTCGAGTTCCGTTTCTCGGCGATCACCGAGCGAACCGCAGGCGCGCATTCCGAGGCTGTCGCACTGCTCTGCGCCGAGCCCGAGTGGGAGCTGCGGGTCGTCGTCTTCGACAAGGTCAAGCTCGAGCCCGATCTCACCGGCACGTACGGCAGTGAGTGGGACGCCCAAGTGGGGCTCACCGTCGACCTCGTGCGTGAGATCGCTCGACCCGGCGAGCGCCTCTGCGTTCTGCGCGACGCGGTCAGCCGGCCGAGCACGACGCACGTCTTCTTCGAGAAGGAGCTGGAACGGCTGGGGCGTGACCCGGCATTCGCCGCCGAGATCTTCGGGGCGGTCACCATGGAGTCGCACGCCAGCCTGTTGATCCAGCTCGTGGACGTCGTCGTCGGCGCCGTGCGCCACGCCGAAGCGCGGCGGCGGGGCTACCCGCAGAGGACCGGAACGCCCAAGGCTGCGGTCGCCGACGAGGTGCTGGCGCTGCTTACCCGGCATGGGAGCGATCAAGGGGGGGAGGGGGTCCGAGCCGTTTGTTCGTACATGACCATCCCTTTCCGTCCGGTTGCGCGTTCAGCCTCCGGATCGACGGCCGCGAGAAGGCGGACATGGGGCGCCGCGGCCGCCGGAGCCGCCGCGGCGGGGTAGTACTGTGAGGGAAGATAAGGAATTCCCGCAGATCCTTATCTTCCTCCCGGCGAGCGAGCCTGCGGAGGGCCGCAGATGACCCGACAGTTAAGGAATCCTTGTCTTCCCTTTTCGTACTACCCCGCGCCGGGGTCGCCGGGGTCGCCGCGGTCGCCCGCGCGCCCGTCGCCGCGCCCGCGCCTGAG
>JBAXRL010000607.1:0-2637 GCA_037131205.1 Actinomycetes bacterium
AGAGCGCGGGGCTCGCGTGGAATGTGGTGAACGATTCGCCGGGGAGGGCGGCGCAGCGAAGGGCTTTGAGCCGTAGGCGAAAAGCCCGCAGCGGAGCCGCCCTCCCCGGCGATGCCGAGTTGGCGGAGGTCTTGGGTGCGGCTATCCTGGGCGGCCTATGCAGACCCACGAGTCATCTTTAAAAGGAGCCGATCGTCCATGTGCACCGAAGGAATGCGCCAAGTGCGCCGGTTGTCAAAAGCTCCATCGCAACGGAACCTACACCCGGTTTCGGAAGGTCGAGGGTCAGTGGGAATGCTTGATCTCTCGCTTCCGCTGTCCCAGATGCGGGCGCTCATGGAGCGTGATCCCGGCGGATATGTTCCCCCGCCGCAGCATGGAGGTCAGTCGATTCCAGGAGTTGCTGGATAAGCTCTTCGGTTTGGCGGGCAGAGGCGCAAGGCCCCCGCCCGCCACCGAGAAGGAAGAGGGCTGCATCCGGCGCGCATGCAAAAGAGTGTCGGAACGCATGGCTTTCCTCTGCGGTTTGCTTGGTCAGCAAATGCCTCTGGAGGCAAGTGCCGACGTGGGCTGCTTTTGGCGGGCCTTGCGTAAGCTTGGCTCGACAGAGGAAATCCTCGCCCGTTTGGCCTGCGACTTCAAGACCTCGCTTTTGGGATGCTACCGCAGCCTCAGATTGGCAGCGGGAGGTTGTCCCTGCGTGAGCGCTTGAAGCTCCGGCACCAGCACCCCACACAACCGTTTTGTTGGAGCCGGGGCGCGGTAGGGCGAAAACACCCCGCGTCATGCAAAATCCAGCACCAACAACCAAAGAACGTCTCGCGCTTTTGCGCTACGAGGTCATCTGCCACATCAAAACCCTGCGCTTGGAAGGAAGCCCGCTCGCCGAGAGCCTGCGGAGCGCTTCCTTGCGCCCCTGGCCCGGAGAAGACGGGCAGTATTACTCCTATCGAACGATTGAAACGTGGTGGTATGAGCACGCCCGGCACGGGTTCGCGGGCCTGGCCGGAAAAGCCAAACGAGCGGACGCGGGGAAAAGCCGCGCCATCGATACCGAGACCGGACTGTGGATCATCGATGCCATCACCAAGACTCCGGGCACGGCCCTCTCAGTGCTCTACCGCCACTGGCAGGACCACGGGCGGGGGCTTCCCTCGATCAGCGCGGTGCTGCGGTTCCTCGCCGCCCAAGGCTACGACCGGCGCAGCCTGAAAGCCGGACGACTGGAAAGCGGACCGACCAAAGCCTTCGAAGCCCCCGCGCCCAACGACCTGTGGATGGTGGACTTCGCCTGCGGGCCGACGCTTCGCACTCCCGATGGGGGAGTCATATCCACCCAGCTCTGCGTCATCCTCGACGACCACAGTCGACTCATCACCTATGCCGCATACTACCTGGCCGGCAACACCGCCAGCTTCCTGGACTGCCTCAAACAGGCCATCCTGCGCCGGGGACTCCCCATCAAACTCTACACCGACCAGGGCAAGCCCTTCGTCAACACCCACGTTCGCATCGTCTGCGCCAACCTCGGCATCCGGCTCCTGCACGCCAAGCCCTACCACGCCTGGAGCAAAGGCAAAGTCGAACGCCTCATCCGCACCATCCAAGGCGACTTCGAAGCCACCCTGCGACTCGAAGGCGGCCACGTCCACAGCCTGGCCGAACTCAACACCTCGTTCTCGCGTTGGATCGCCGCCACCTACCACCTGCGAGCCCATGGCTCCACGAACATGAGCCCGCACGAGCGCTTCACCCGCGCGGGCCATCCCCTGCGCACCATCGAAGAGCCGGAAAAAATCGACACGCTCTTTTACACACGCATCGAACGCGTCGTGCGCAAGGACGGCACCGTCACCCTCGGAAAAAAACTCCTCGAAGTGAACCTCGCCCTGCGAGCGCTCCGAGTCGAACTCCGCTACGACCCGGTCCTCTTTGACCGCGTCGAAGTTTGGCACAAAAACTCATTCCACGGTCTCGCCCGCCTGGCCGACCTCCACCTCAACAGCCAAATCCACCACCAACACCGGGGGACCAACTATGCGCGCTGACACTTCCCGCCAAAAGGAACCCTCCCTTGAGGACCTCCTTCGCGCCCGTGGTCTCCTGCGCGTGCCGTTCTCCCCGGACGAAAAAAGCGCCGACACGTTCCCGACCAGCTCCCACCGTGAAGCCATGACCGGACTCGACACCACCGCCGCCCTGCGCGGCGTTATGGTGCTCACCGGTCCTCCCGGCACCGGAAAAAGCACGCTCCTCAAAACCTGGATGCGCGGGCTCGAACCCAAACGTTATCTGCCTCTGCTCATCACCCAATCCTCGCTCTCCGCCACCGGCGTGCTCGAAATCCTTCTCGCCAAGCTCGGCGAACGCCCCCGGTTCAAACGCAGCACCAACCTGCTTGCGCTCGAAAAGCACCTCGCCGACATCGAACCCCTGACCCTCGTGCTCATTCTCGACGACGCACAGAACTACCCTTCCACAGCCCTGGAGGAACTTCGCATGCTCCTGGGCCTCGGTGGCCGTCAACGAAGCGCATTCGCTCTCATCCTACTCGGCGACGACTACCTGCTCGGTAGCCTGCGCCTCTCCGTCCAACGCGCCCTGTTCAGCCGGATCAGCGCCGCTCATCACCTCCAA
>JBAXRL010000608.1:0-2626 GCA_037131205.1 Actinomycetes bacterium
GCCGAAGGCCAGCGCCGCCATGGCGTCGATGGTGGCCTTCTGCTCCATGTACTCGGGGGCCGTGGCCACAACAGGAAGCGCCGGTACATCGACGCCGAGGGCGTCGGCGATGGCGCCCACGAGGAGCATGATGCGGCCGGTGTCGGTGCAGGTGCCGAAGCTGAGCACCGGCGGGATGCCGAGCAGCTCGCAGACGGCCTTGAGGCCGGGGCCGGCGAGCTCCTTCGCCTCGGCCGTCTCGAGGCCGGCGACCTGCAGGCCGGCGTTGCCGCAGCCCATGGCCAGCACGAGCACGTCGTTCTTGATGAGCTCCTTGGCGATGGCCACGGTGTAGCTGTCCTGATCGGAGCCATGCAGGGTGGTGCAGCTCACGAGGCCGCAGACGCCCTTGAGCGTGCCGTTCTTGATCACGTCGAGCAGTGGGTCGAGGCTGCCGCCCAGGGCGCCGAGAATGCTCTCGGTGCTGAAGCCGGCCACGGCGTCGCCGATCGGCAGCTTGGGTACGTAGCTGTTCAGCTCGCGACGCCGGGCGAAGTTGCCGATCGCCATCTCGATGAGCTGCTGCGCCTGCTCGGCGGCCTTGGTGGCCTCAAACACGATAGGCGTTTCGGCGCCGTCGATGCCGACGAGGTCGCTGACCGGGACGAGCAGGGTGTTGTGGGCGGCGCACAGGGCGCCGAGCGTGGGCACCACGCAGTTCATGTCGGCGGCGAAGACGTCGATGCCGCCGGTGGCCACGGCCAGCTCCTCGGTCAGCCAGTTGCCGGTGAGGCCCACGAAGACCTCGTCTACCTCGAAGCGCTGGATGAGCTCCTGGCCGGTCTCGATGGACCCCACGATGTGGAGGCCCTTGGCGCCGGCGGCCTTGGCCTTGTCCTGCACCTCCGGCGCGTGGGCGGCGGCGATGAGCGTGGCGCCGACCATCGGCTCGTGGCCGTTGACGACGATGTTGACATAGGCGCCGTCGATGATGCCGAGGTCGACCTTGACGGCATGCGGCGTGGGGGTGCCCCAGAGCGCGTCCTGGGCCAGTTCCAGCGGGATCTGGGCGCCGTAGGCGGTGGCGATCCCCAGGCGCAGGCCCTTGAGCGCCAGCGACACGTAGTTGCCATCGACGTTGGTAAGGCAGCTCGAGGTGGCGTACATGCTCTCCTGGAACACGCCGCCGGGCATGATGCCGAGCTCCTTCCACCGGGCGACGCGCGCCGCCGGGGCCAGCTTCTCGACCAGCGGCGACGGGCTCTGGTGGTCGCGGCTGAACTCGGCGAGGAGCCCGTCCGCTACGCGTTTGGCCAGCGTGTCGCGGGGCTCGACGGCCTCGCCGATGACATCGGCGAGCAGCTCGAGCTTGCTCCAGTCCTTGATCTCGAAGGTTCCGCCGGGCTCCGCCACGCGCAGGGTCTTCATGACCTCGACGGCGTGGTAGGTGTAGGTGGCCGTGCCCATCGTGTTCTGCAGCAGGAAGTTGCGCATCGCCATGCCGTCGGCGTCGATGCCGCAGACGCCGCGCGGCGCTTTGGCGGAGATGCGGCATGGACCCTGCGAGCACAGCGAACAGCGGATGCCCTGCTCGCAATAGGTGCAGCGGTGGCCCTGCTGTTCCATGCGCTCGAAGGCGGTCTCTGTGCCCTCGGCGCGGGTCTGCTCGAGCATCGTGTGGACTGAAGCGTGGTAACTGTCTGCCATGGATCCCTCCTGGGAGTTTTGTGAGCTTTCAGGCGCGGGACGCGCCGCTCAGCCGTGGATCAGAGCCGGAAGGCACTTGACGCACACCCACGTGCTCTCGCCCTGCTTGCGGCACGGAAAGAGGAGGGCGTCGTTCTCGCTGCGCCCGCAGTTGAAGCAGCTCTGCTTGATGGTGATGCCGGCGGCCAGCTTCGCGGCCATCTTCTCGGCGGCGGCGTCTTCGTCGAACTCGGGCGCCTCGCGCTTCTCGACGGTCAGCGCGCCTTCGGGGCAGACGGCCAGGCAGAAGCCGGCGCCGTCGCAGAGCTCCTCCTTCATGACCTTGGCCTTGCCGTCGACGATCTCGATGGCGCCCTCGGCGCAGGGGGTGACGCAGAGGCCGCACCCGTTGCAGAGCTCTTCATCGATGTGGACGATGCTGCGGACTGCCATGATGTTCTCGCTTTCTCCGTAGGAAGGCGCCGGGGGCTGCTGCGCGCGCCGGCGCCGGGTCATCTCCTGTGTTCGCGCTACAAACATACCCCGCGCGGGCCGGCGATACCTTGACCTGCGTCAAGGGGCGGGCGGACGGGCGCCTGATGTGCGTCCGCCCGTCGGGCGCGCCGCCCGGCCGTCGGGCGCGCCGCCCGGCCGTCGGGCGCGCCGCCCCGCTCGCCGTCTGGCGTGTCAGCCGCCCGGCCGTCGGGCGCGCCGCCCGGTCGTCTCGTGGGATACTGCGCGCTACGCAGGGCAGCAGTCGCGTTGCGGCAGGACTCCGGCGCGCACCCCAGGAGGCGGGCACCAGACGATGAGCACATGACGCCCGACGATCCGCGTATGGAGTTTCTCAGCGCGATGGCCGCCGCCCTGTCGCGCTACGGCGAGACCGCCGACAGCCTCGAGAGTGGGCTGCAGGCGTGCGCCCGCACGCTGGGCGTGGAGGTCGCCTTTTTCACGGTGC
>JBAXRL010000609.1:0-2621 GCA_037131205.1 Actinomycetes bacterium
GACGACCGGCTCGTTCAGCCTCGTCTGGCCGGTCGCCGCGCGCACCTACTTCCGCATTGTCGCCTACCAGCAGCCCACGCTTGGCTTCGAGGGCGGCATGGTCAGCGAACGCGCCTGGTCCTCGCCGATCTGGTTCGAGGTGAGCGCGGTTCGCTGACGCCGGCGCCCGGGCGCCGGCGTCGAGGCCGGCCGGCTCTTCGCCGCGGCAGGCCGTCGAGCGCCTGCCCGTCGCCGGGCGATCGCCTCAGCCCAGCGCCCAGAGGAGCAGCGCTGCCGGGATGAGGACGTAGCCGCCGCGCCACTCGAGCCGGTCCCGCGTGACGACGATGACCGGCCTTCCGGGGAAGCCGCGCGTCATGCCGCCGGCCTTGCGCAGGTCGGGCCGCGCCTGGTACTTGACCTCCACCGCGGCGAGGTCGGGGCGCAGGCCGCAGACGAAATCGACCTCGCCGCCGCCGGCCGTCCGCCACACGTGCAGCCTGTCGGGCAGCGCCCAGGTCTCGGCTTGGCGAGCCGGGGGCTCGCAGCGCCGGTAGAGCGCCAGGGCGACAAGGTTCTCGATGAGCGCCGGCGTATCGACGGCGAGCCCGGGGGCGAGGTCGTGAGCTACCGTGTGCAGCAGAGGATCGGCGAAATACACCTTCTTGTCGTTGGTCAGCGCCGACGAGTCGCTGTCGGGCTTCCAGAAGTACACCACCAGCAGGAAGTAGCCGGCGGCGAGAAGCTCGATGTAGTCGCGCACCGTATCGCCCTTGCTGTGGGGCTGCTGCCTGCGCCCCGGTCCCATGGGCACGCCCATCTCCCGAGCCATGCGGCTCCAGTTGGTCTTGGAGCCGAGCGAGCGCATCACGCGCTCAAGGAGCGCGATCGCGGCCGGCTCGCTGGCTCCTCGCCGGGAGACCTCTCGGAGGAGCGAGTCATAGACGATGCGCGTGGTTGCCGGCGAGGGCTCGAACGCCCCGCCGGCTGCCTCGGCGACTGCCGCGGGCAGCCCGCCGAAGCGCGCATACGTGCGCAGCAGGTCGTCGAGGCGGGGCGCGAAGACGCGCATCTCCTCGAGCACGGCGCGCCCATCGGCGCCGGCCAGTTGGGCGGGCGACAGGCACGGGGACACGGGGACTGTCGCCGCGGCTACCTGCGTGAACGTGGCGAAGCCTCGCGGGAGCACGAGCACGTCTCGTCCTTCGCCGCGGCGACCGGGCAGGCGCTCGGCGGCGCCGGCGCGCAGATCGGCCGCCGAGGAGCCGGTACAGACGACGATGTCGTCGTGGATGACGCCTGTGTCCCAGGCGTGCTTCACGGCAAACTGCCAGTGACGCACCGCGGTGACCTCGTCGAGCAGCACCAGGCGGCGCCCCGAGCCGCCAGAGAGACGCGTGAGAGACAGAAAGGCATCGACGACGCCGGCGAGAGCAACGTCCTGCAGCACGTCGAGCGAGAGGTAGCAGATGCTCCTCGGCGCATGACCTTCGTGCAGGGCGCGGCGCACCAGAAGCTTGAGGTCGGTGGACTTGCCTACCTGGCGAGGGCCGCGCAGCGTATGGATGGCGGGGCGGTCGAGCGGGATCTGGTCGACGGCTTCGGCGGGCAGGCAAATCGGGTGGGTGGCGAGGCGCGTGAGGTGCACGTCGGCCTGCTCCCAGCCTGCCGGGTCGGACCACCAGGGGTTCTGACGCAGGATCTCAGCTTCCGAAAGGGGTATAGCGCCGCTCCCAGCTCCCTGGCTCACCGCTTGATTGGCAAAGAGCACCTGTAGTATTGCCGACGCGGCGGCAAAGTACAAGGGTAACTTTGCCCCAAATCACGGCATCGGGGTCGCCGCGCTCCTCAAGGCGCCTCTCAACCGTGGGCGATGTTGACGGCGCGCGCGATGATCACGGCCAGGGTCGCGAACGACAGCACGCTCTCCATGCCCATCACGAGCTTGGCCCACTTGGAGTAGGGCATGGCGTCGGTGGGGGAGAAGGCGATGCAGCTCGTCAGGGAGACATACACGTAGTCGTAGAAGCTCGGCTTCCACGTCGCAGACGTGAGTCCCTGCTGGTCGGCCTGCTGCTGCGGGAAGACGAGGTCGGGGCAGCGATGACTGTATCCTTCGGCGCGCGCTTCCGGGCCCCCGCCGTCCAGCTCCCAGTAGAGCAGGGCGAAGACGGCGAGGTTGACGAGCCACAGGGCGAGACCGGCAAACAGGAGCCCGGTCGGCTTGAGAGAGGACCCGACGAAGACGCCGCGGACGAGCAGCACGAGGCTCAGCGCGTTGGCGAGGATGAGTACCGCGCTGAGCGCGTGCGACAGGATCTTCATGGGCAGCCCCGGCTCATCGCGGCCCTCGTACACAGCGATGGATGCGACCAGCAGCACGGTCGAGATCGCCGGGAACAGCCAGAACGGGTCGAGGCGCAGGCTGAGCGCGACCCACGTCTGGCCGGCGATGATCACGAGGGCGGCCACGAACACGGGCCGTCGCGACTCCGGCGCGGTCCTGGACTTCCACTGGGGCTCCGCCGTCATGCTCCCTCCTTGCTGGGGTGGTCAGGGGCGGGCCGGCGCCGTCAGGCTCCCGGCCCGCCGCCGCTGACCAGGCTGCCGGCGGTCTCGCCGCCGTCCATGACGATCACCGA
>JBAXRL010000610.1:0-2605 GCA_037131205.1 Actinomycetes bacterium
CGCCGAGCGGCGGAGCGACGAGCACGGCCAGCGGGCGCCAGGCCTCGGCGGCGGCGCTCGCGCGCGCCACGAGGTCGCCCCAGCGCGGCGCCCTGACGACCTGCACGGCGACAGGCGCGCCGGCCGAGCGCTGCAGGCGCCGGCGCACCTCGCTCACGTAGGCGTCGGAGCGGTAACCCGGCCCGGGCAGCACGACGAGCACGCGGGCCGGTCGCGGCCGCCGCTTGATACTCGTGCCCGTCAGTGGCGGAGTGAGCCCGAAGGCGAGCGACTGGGCCATCTGCTCCATGGTGGCGCGGTCGACGCGCCAGGCCTCTGCGCGGCGGCAGGTCTCAACGATCGCCGGCGCGCCGCGCACGTCGACCTGCGTGGGCATCAGCTCCTCGAGCGTCGTGGCCAGCGACGTCGCGCCCTGGAGGTTGAGATCGCTCTGCACGTGCCCCCAGCCGAGCACGTAGTTGGAGAAGGACACGATGTTGATGCGCGCGAACGGCAGGCGCGCGAGCGTGGCGCCCAACGACTGGTACTGAGTGGTCCAGGCGCGACTGGCCTTGCCGCGACCCTCCCAGGCCGCCTGGGAGCGCGCGTACCGCAGCAGAGGGGCGCGCCCCTCCCCCGCCGGCGAGCGCGGCGCCAGGGCGAGCCGCAGGGCCTGCCGGTCGAGCGCGATCCAGGCGTCCATGGGCACGTCCAGCTCCTCCCCCAGAGCCGTGGCCGCGGCGCCCGGCCCGACCTCGTCGACGATGCGCCGCAGCGGCGTGAAGCCCGCGCCCGGGACAAACCCCTGAGTCTCGGGCGCCAGGACCACGGCCGTGAGGGCCGGGGGCGCCTGGGCGACGTGCAGCCACACGATGGCGCTGCACGCGCCGTCGGCGCCGCCGAGGGCGAACACGGCGACATTCGTCGGCGCCGGCGGGGCCGGCTGCCCCGGCGGGGCCGGGCCGACGACCTTGTGCCAGGGCCCGGGTGTGGCGAGCAGGATGATGACGCCCAGGGCGAGCAGGACGCCGAGAAGCAGGGCGGCCCATGGGTCGAGGCGCCCAAGCACCGCGCGAAGAAGCTTCACTTCACGGGCTTGAACGAGGTCGCGAGACCCATCATGAGGTCGTTGGAAAGCTGGTTGTCGAGCGTGTTGAGCACCCAGTAGAGCGTGTTGTTGCGCTTCCAGGCCACCATGTGCAGGTGATCGGCCTGATAGAACAGCATGTACTCCTGGCCGGCGACGACCTGGGTGCTGTTGGGGTTCTGGATGGCCGGGGGATCCATCCAGCGCATCGCCTGGATGTTCCAGTAGCCGCCCATCGGCGTACCGACGACTGCCACGGCCGCGGCGCTGCGCTTGCCCTCCGTGGTCTTGATGCTGTAGGCGCGCAGCTCGTCGTAGACGAATCCCGGCGACCACGCCGTGGGCATCTCGAGGTGCAGCGGCGTCTGCGCGGCGAAGGCCTTCCAGGCGGCGGCGTCGTAGCGCGCGTTCTTCTGCAGCGTCTGCTGCGGCTGCAGGGCGCCCTGCGGCAGCGCCAGCGTGCCGTCGAACGACGAGGTGACGAAGACGCTGATGCCGTCGGCGACCCCTGGAGCGCGGTCCATGAGGCGCACGTCGGAGGGCCAGAACATGTCGCCGATGAGCTGCGCCGGGGCCGACAGGCTCCTGGGCGCGTAGACGACCGTGACCGTGCCCGGGAACTCCGGGGCGTCGGCGCCCGCCTCGGCACGGTAGCCGAGCGCCGCCAGCTGACTGGCCGCGCACGTGGACAGCCCCGGGATCCCGCTGCCGTTGTACACGGTCACCGGGTACATCTTCTTGCTCAGCTTGAGCCCTTTGACCGCGACGGGCGCCTGTACGGGGTCGGTGAACTCGGCCACGGCCTGGTCGATCTCGGCCTGCGCGGGGATGACGTACGAGATGCCGTCGATCATCGCGCCCGCCCCCTCCAGGTGCACCGTGTACACCTTGGACGTGTTCACCTGAAAGATGAGCTCGACGAGCGGCTGCAGGCGCTTCAGCGAGTCGATGTCGGAGGTCGTCTCTTTGGTGATGGCCTTGATGAGGCGCATGACCTTGGTCCAGTCCCGGCTCCAGCGGCTGGACTGGCGCTGCATCTCCTTGAGAAAGAGCTGCTGGCGCTGCATGCGCGTGAAGTCGCCGAGCTGGTCGTGGCGGTAGCGCACGAAATCGAGCGCGTCGTGACCGCGGATGAGCTGGTAGCCGGCCTCGATATCGATGGACTTGTAGTCGGCGCTCTCCGGGACGTAGTAGTGGTGGTCGATGGGGATGTATACGCCGCCGAGGATGTTGACCACGTGCCAGAAGCCGGCGAAGTCGATCTCCACGAAGTGGTTGATGGGCAGGCCGGTGAGCTCGCTGAAGGTCCTGACGGCGAGCGGCGGCCCACCGTAGGCGTAGGCCGTGTTCATCTTGTCCAGGCCGTGATCGGGGATCATCACGCGCAGGTCGCGGGGCGCCGAGAGCATGGAGATGCTCCTGGTCGCGGGGTCCAGGCGCACGAGAATCTGCGTGTCCGAGCGCCCGGTATCCCCGGGGATCTGGGTCTTGTCGGAGCCGATGAGCAGGATGTTCATGGCCTTGCCCGGCAGCGCGGGG
>JBAXRL010000611.1:0-2605 GCA_037131205.1 Actinomycetes bacterium
ATCGAGGCGTTGGAGCCGTTCTCCGGCACGCCGCAGAAGCTGATGTCGCGGATCAGCGTCTTCTCACCGCTGGCCCCCGTTTTGCTCATGTCCTCCGCCATACTCTGACCTCCGCTCCTCGATGACTGGCGCGGCCGCGGCTCGGGGAGAGCGCGGCTTCACCGGGCGTTATCCACGATGCGGATGGTCCCGCCCGCATCACGGAAATGCTCCACCCGCCGGTGGGCGGTGTCAAGTGTATGGCCGTGCCTGCTCTCGGGGAAGTGCTCGCGAGAATCGGGGAGCGGCTCAATACTCCCTGAGCGAGTCGAGGCGCACGGCGAGGAAGCGCGCCAGGCCGGCCCCGTCCTCCAGCCCGAACCTGTGCTCGTGCGACAGCTCGGAGTCGGTGACGAGCGCCATGGCTTCGCCGGGGTCGCAGAGCGGCTCGGCGTGTCCGGCGCCCAGGCGGAACAGTTCCACCCGGTGAGGCGCTGTACGTTTGTAGCCCTCCGCCACGACCAGGTCGAAGCCGGCGAAAAAGCGGCGCGCGATGTCGGCCAGCGGCATCTCGCCGTCGAGCTTCGTGATGAAGGCGAGCCGCTCCGGCGAGGCGATGGCGTAGGCGTGCGCGCCGGCCTGGCCGTGACGCCAGGAGTCCTTGCCGGGGTGGTCGATCTCGAAGCTGTGCGCGTCGTGCTTCACGGCGCCGACGCGCAGGCCGAGCTTCACGAGCTCCGGGACGACCTTCTCGATGAGGGTCGTCTTGCCCGAGTCGCTCTTGCCGACGATGGCGACGAGCGCCGGCTGGGCGGCGGTCTCAGCGGCCGGCGCGTCGCCGCCCGCGGCCGCCGTGCGGCGCGCTTCCTGGTAGTCGTCCATGGTGTTGATGTTATGAAACAGCGCGTCGTCGGGAAAGCGCACCTCGGCGACGCGCACGTGGGGAAGGATGATGACGATGCGATGGCGGCCCGCGTCGAGCACCGCCGCCATCGGCGGGAGACACGCGGGACCGTAGGCTGAAAACAGCGGCTGGTGATAGTCGGCGCCGATCGCCGGCAAGGCGACATCGTGGCCGGTGAATGCCGCCAGCACCGCGTCCGCGGCGCGGCGCTGGGGGAAGGCGATGTCGACGGCGAGGGCGAACACGGGCTCCTCGTAGCGCCGCAGCGCCGTGGCGATCCCGGCGAGCGGCGAGCCTCCCGGCCAGGCGTCGACGAGAACCTCGACGCCGGCGGCGTCGCCGAGGTCGAGGTCCTGACCGTGGCCGACCACGACGGCGACCGTGGGGAAGAGGTCGCGCAGAAAGGCGAGGTTCCGCTGCAGCAACGTGCGACCTTGGAGGACGAGGAAGCGCTTGTCGACGCCGGCGCGGCGGCCGCTGCCGCCGGCGAGGAGCACACCGATCTGGACCTGGTCGTTGCCTTGAGGCGTCATCGCAGGGGGAGTCTACTCGACGGGACGAAGACGCTCACCGGCGTGCCTCAGCGGTCAACAGATAGAGGGCCAGGGCCGGGTCCGGGCGCCGCGGGGCGCGCCAGGCGGGCGAGTCTCAGGTCACTTTGACGTCGAGGGGCTCGGGCCGCGGGGCCAGCCGCGCCGTGAGCGCGGGCCAGCGGAGGCGCAGGTCGTGGAGCGGCGTGCGCCGGAGAAGCGCGAACGCCGCCCAGCCGACGAGGAAACCGATGGCCAGATCGCTGGTCGCCACGGCGACCACCGCGATGAGCACAGCGCAGACGATGTCGTCGACCTTCGTGAGGTCTGTGAGCAGCAGGCAGTGCTCGGCGCCGACGAAGAGCAGCATGCCGGCGAGCACGGCGCCGGGGACGAACAGCGGCGAGAGCCCGAAGGCGGCGCCGGCGGCCAGGGTGGCGTACAAGCCGGCGGCGGCGAGCGTGGCGCCGGCCGTCCGCGCCCCGAGGCGATAGTGGGCCGTCGCCCCGCCCGAGCCGTGGCAGAGCGCCATTCCGCCGAGCAGTCCTGAGGCGACGTTGACGAGGCCCAGGCTCAGGCAGATGCTCGTCGGCGTGACCCGGCGTGCGGCACTGCCGTAGTAGTGGTGCAGCACGTCGTCGGTGGCGAACACCGAGTTGCCCAGCGAGAGCGGTAGCTGCGGCAGCACGACGGCGAACAGGGCGAGCCAGGCGTCGTGCAGGCTGGGCAGATGCAGCAGGGGGATCTGGAAGCCGGAGGGGATGGGCGGGAGCTGGGCGACGCCGGCTCCCGCCAGGACGATCCCGACGACAGCTCCCACGCCGAGGACCAGCAGGCTGCCGGGCAGACGGCGACGCTCCCGCCCGGCGAGCAGGAACGCCACGATGGCCACGGCCACGACGACACCCGCGGTGAGGGTGAGCCCGCCCACATCCAGGGCGACGTGCAGTCCGGGGAGCCCGTTGGCGGCTCCGGCCATGACGAGGGCGCTCCTGATGAGCAGTATCCCGATCGCCAGCTGGATGCCGCGCACGACGGCCGGGGGGAAGAGGCGCCCCAGGTAGCGGGCCAGCGGGGTCACGGCGAACAGGAGGAAGAGCAGGCCGATCTCGAGACCGGCGGCGCTCACCACGGAGGCCGACAGGCCGAGCGCGATGATCGACGCCGCCATGGCCTTCATCGGCTGGACGGG
>JBAXRL010000612.1:0-2604 GCA_037131205.1 Actinomycetes bacterium
ACGCCGGTGGACGTCTCGCTCTGCTGCACGTACACGGCCTTGATGGCCGGGTCGGCGGCGAGCGCCTTCTCGATGTCGGCGGGCACTGCCCTGGTGCCCCACTCGTAGTCGAGCGCGGTCACCTGGGCGCCCCACGTGGCGGCGAGCTTCTTCCAGCGCTCGCCGAAGTTGCCCATGCTGGCCACGAGCACGTGGTCGCCGGGGTTGACGACGTTGACCACGGCGCTCTCCATGGCGCCGGTGCCGCTGGCCGAGAAGACGATGATGTCGTTCTCGGTCTGGTAGATGTACTTCAGGCCGGCGACGACCTGCTTGAGGATCTCGGTGAAGCGCGGCGCGCGGTGGTGGACGACCGGCTGGGAGAGCGCCGAGAGCACCTCCGGCGGCACGGGCGTGGGGCCGGGAGTGATGAGGAAACGCTTCTGCATCGTGGCGTCCTTTCGGGGCGGTTCGAGGCCGGGGCGCTGGGTGCCGGCAGAGTGTACGGACGAGAGTGCAAGCCGCAATCCTAGCTAACGGACGGCGGCCCTCACAACTGCCGGCCGAGCGCGGCTCCTACAGCTCGACGCCCTTGCCGTACGCCAGTCCGCAGCGCGCGACGAGCTCATCGAGCTGATCCGCGCCCAGCGGCTCGTCGAGGGTGAGGGCCATGACGGCCTCGGGCGCGCCGGTCCCTCGGCCGACCGACATGTGGCGGATGTTGATCCCCCACTCGCCGAGCATGGTGCCGACAGCGCCGCCCACGCCCGGCGCATCGACGTACCGCAAGAAGAGCATGTGCGGTGCCGGATCGATGTCGATGTCCTCACCGAAGACCCTGACGAGCCGCGGTTTGTGCTCGGGACCGAGCGAGGTACCCGAGACCGACACCTCGCCGCGGGGACCGCGCGTCGAGACCGTGATGAGCCGCGGGAAGTCCGGCAGGTCGGACTGCCTGGTCTCGTGCGCGGTCAGTCCGCGCTCGTCGGCGAGGGACTGCACGTTCACGTAGTTGACCCGCCCCTCCACCTGGTCGGCGAGCACGCCCCCAAGAACGCCGAGCGTGAGGATCCGCGTATCGAAGTAGGCGAAGCTGCCGCCGTAGCTGATCGCGATATCGGCGATGGGGCCGCCCGCAAGGCCCACGAGCAAGCGTCCCAGCTGGGCGCAGAGGCCCAGGTACGGCATCAGCTCATCGGCGTCGTCGACGAGCGTGAGGGGCACGTTGACGGCGTTGGCGGCGAGCTCGCCGCGGAGCACGGCGGCAACCTGCTCTGCGACCATGAGGCCCGCGCGCAGCTGCGCGTCCACCGTCGATTCTTCCAGGTGGGGCGTCAAGAGCACGCCGTCAAGCGCAGTCAGAGGACCATCGGCCGGCGCGTCGCCGGGGTACACCGCGACGGCCGCGGCCGCCACCTTGCCGCTCGCGATGGCGCGCGCCCACGCCGCATGGTCGACGACGCCCGGCGGCGCCAGGCTGATGACGCGCACGCCGTCCTTCATCTGCGCGAGCTCGTGCTCGCCGATCAGCACCTCGGGCGGCGTGCTGCTCGGCAGGTCCACCACGATGAGATCGGCCTCGGCGTAGACGCGATCGAGGTCGTCCTCGGCCGTCAGGACCCTCATGCCCAAGGCCAGCGCATCCTCCGCGAGCAGCGCCGCGACAGGAGTCGACCCGACGATGCCCAAGGTCCGGCCGCGGACCTCCACGGCCGACCGCGCCCACTTGTCCGGCTCCCACCGGCCGGCGCGAAGGTCGGCGTGCGTACCCGCCAGATCGCGCGCGCACGCCAGCACCAGGGCCAGCGCCTGTTCGGCCGCGGAGATCGCGTTGCTCTGCGGCGTGTCGGCCACCACGATGCCGCGCCTGGTGGCCTCCGCGACGTCGACGTTGGCGACGCTCAGCCCGGTGCGACCTACCACCTGCAGGTCGGCGCCGGCGCGCAGGATCTGCGCAGTCACGGCGTGTGCCGGGCCGGCGATCAGACCGTGGCACCCGGGGAGCCTCCGCAGCAGCTCGCCCTCGTCCCAGCCGGCGCCGTCGTCGACCTCGAGGCCGGCGCCGCGCAGAAGCTCGATGCCCTCGGGGGCGAGTGCCTCGAGAACGATGACTCTCTTCTTCTCGCTCATGCGACGGCCCCCCACGGGAGAGTGACGGTCCTCCAAGGACCGGGCGAAGTCGTGCAAGGCTAGACCACGGCGCCGGTCGGCGTCCACCTCGTGAGCGACGCCTGATCGGGCGCCCCCGCGCGACCGCGCTGCCCCGGCGTGCGCAGCGGGCTGCGTCGCCGCAGCGCAGGGCGGCGCTCCGAGGGTAGGAGGACGCGAACGGCGTGGAGCAGGCGCTGCAGGGGTCCACGTGCGAGGCGCAGGGATCCGCACACTGGCCGCACGGATCCCCTGCTGATCCTCCGTGTTGTCCAGGGTTGCCACGAGGACCGTGGAGCACCAGACTCGTGGCCATGAAGAACGTCACCATCACTCTTGACGAGGAAGTGGCTCGTTGGGCGCGGGTCTGGGCGGCGCGCCACGATACCAGCGTCTCGCGGATCCTGGGAGAGCTGCTCCACGAGCGCATGCTCCGGGAGGAGGGCTACGAGGCGGCCATG
Source organism: Actinomycetes bacterium (assembly GCA_037131205.1). Taxonomy (GTDB): domain Bacteria; phylum Actinomycetota; class Thermoleophilia; order UBA2241; family UBA2241; genus CAIXSE01. Next base: position 2,589 of record JBAXRL010000612.1, read on the forward strand.
CAGCAGTACCTGGCGG
>JBAXRL010000613.1:0-2601 GCA_037131205.1 Actinomycetes bacterium
CGCTTGGCCCCGCCGTTCCACACCAGCTTGCCGGGGCGGGACTGCACCTGGTGGGACTCGGGGATGACGCGCTTGTCGTAGTCGAAGTTGGGCAGGTCGTGGCGCTCGATCGTGGCGCCGATGAGCTTCTCGATGGCCTTGAGCTCGTGGACCTCTTCCCCGGTGAGCAGGCTCACGGCGATGCCGCTGGCGCCGGCGCGGGCGGTGCGCCCGATGCGGTGCACGTAGTCCTCGGGGTTGGTGGGGATGTCGAAGTTGATGACGTGGGAGATGTTGTCCACGTCGATGCCGCGGGCCACGACGTCGGTGGCCACGAGCACGGCGATCTTGCCCTTCTTGAAGCCGTCGAGCGCCTGCTGGCGCTGGCCCTGCGTGCGGTCGCCATGGATGGCCTCGCAGGTGATGCCGGCCTTGTTGAGCGTACGCGACAGGCGCTCGGCGCGGCGCCTGGTGCGCGTGAAGACCAGCGTGCGATCGGGGTCGTGATGGCGGAAGTACTCGACCAGCAGATCGACCTTCTGGTCGTGGTTGACCGGCATGACCCGCTGCTCGACGGTGTCCACCGGCTGTGCTCTGCCGCCCAGCTCGATGAAGATCGGCTCGTGCAGAGTGTCGGCGATGATGCTCAGGACCTGCTTGCTCATGGTGGCGCTGAAGAAGAGGTTCTGGCGCTTGGCCGGGATCGCGTCGATGATGCGCTTCACGTCGGGCCAGAAGCCCATGTCGAGCATGCGGTCGGCCTCGTCGAGCACCAGCGTATCGACCTTGTCGAGCTGGACGTGGCCCTGGCGCAGCATGTCGAGCAGGCGGCCGGGCGTGGCGACCAGCAGGTCGACGCCCTTGCCGATCTTCCTGGCCTGCGGATCGTAGGGGACGCCGCCGAAGACGGCGACGACCGTGCGGCCGCTGTACGTGCTGAGCGTCTCGCCGACCTCTTCGATCTGCCCGCACAGCTCGCGGGTCGGCGTGACGACGAGGGCGGATGGGTGGGCGGTGCGGCCGTCGGCGACGGTCGGGCCTGTCATGCGCTGCAAGATGGGCAGGACGAAAGCGGCCGTCTTGCCGGTACCGGTCTGCGCACAGCCCACCACGTCGTGCCCTGCGAGGACGCGCGGGATGGCCTGTTCCTGGATGGGAGTAGGCGTGTCGTAGCCCATGGCGGCCACGCCGGCGAGGAGCTCGCCGCTGAGGCCGAGCGCGGCGAACCTGGGCAGGTCGACGACGGGCGCGGGGCCGGAGGGCCTCGCCGCGTGCGTACGCTCCCTGTAGCTCTCGTCGACGCCCTGGCCGCCGCGGCCGTCGCGCTCGCGACGCGGGCCGCGGCCTCTGTCGCTGTCGCGGGCGGAGCGATCGCGGCCGGAGCCGCCGAGGCGGCCGTGGCGCTCGTGCTGACCCTGTCGAGGCTGGCGCTCAGACTGCTCGTTTGTGCGCTGCTCGGTGGAGGGTTCGGACGCGGGCGCCGGGGCGCCGGGCGAAGCGACTTGCGCCTGCTGGCCGCCCTGCGAGGGGCCGGCGCCGCTGCTGCGGCCGCGGCCGCCGCGAGGGCGGCGCTTCTGGCCCTCGCCGCTCCGCGGTCGCTCGGTGCGCGGCATGGTGGGATCGCTGACTGGGTTCACGGATTCTCTCTTCCTCGACGACTCCTCACGCGGCGGCGCGTCACGATCCGCGGGCGGGCGTGAAGGCTCGCCGGCGGGCCTCGGGGGGCGCGTGGGTTCGTCTTGTGGGGGGCCGCCCTCAGGGCGACCAAACGGCGTGCGGACGGGTGTTCCTTTCGCGTCAGAACACTGCCCGGTAGTCACAGAGTCTGGGGTCTGAGTAGGGAGGAAAGCCCGGCGCCAGATGCGCGGAGCGAGAAACCGGCTCCCTTACGACGAAACCCACCCTAACAGGTCTGGATTCGTCTGGCAAGCGCGCGGGCTCGCGCCGGCTGCCTGCCGCGGTCCGCGAGGCCTCAGGCGCGGCCCCGATACCACGCCAGCGTTGTGCGCAGCGCCTCCTCGGGGGGCGTCACGGCGAACGGCCCGAACGCCGCTTCGAACTTGCTCGCGTCCATCACGAACGGCCGCTCGTACTGGTACATGAGCTCGGGAAACTCGCGCAGCACGGGCATGAAGAGGCCGACCAGGCGCACCGTGCCGGGGCCTATGACCGCCGGCTTCGCCGGCGTGCCCGCAACGCGCGCCGCCAGCTCGATGTACTGACGGCCCGTCAAAGCCTTGGCGGCGGGCGTGTGCCACACCTGCCCGTCGGCCTCCGGGCGCTCGCCAAGAGTCACAAAGGCGCGCGCCATGTCGGGCAGATAGCTCATCGTGTGCGGCTGGTCGAGATCGGCGAACCACTGCGTCTTCTTGCCGGCCAGCAGCGCCTTGAAGAAGCGCTCCCCGATGGCGGAGTTGAGGCCGCCGGGGCCGAAGAAGTCGGAGGAGCGGCCGATGACCACGCGCAGCCGGCCGTCGCGGTCCGCCTCGAGAAGCTCCGCCGCCATGGCGGCGCACACCTTGCCCTTCCTGGTCTGCGCGACGGGCGGCGTCTGCTCCGTCATGGGGCCGTCGACCGGGCCGTACATGTACAGGTTGTCGGCGAACACGAGCTTGGCGCCGG
>JBAXRL010000614.1:0-2575 GCA_037131205.1 Actinomycetes bacterium
CGCGCCATCCTCTTCAGCACGCGGGAGCCAGACCTCTACTACTACCCCAATAGCACATGGACGATGGCTTACTACGGCGACGACACCGAGTTCTCGCCGGGCGGGGTGCTCGATCTCGATGCACGGACGTATTACTTCAGCGCCACCTGTCAGATGAGCCCCGCGATGTGGGTGAAGATGGTGGGCGCCGGCTCGCAGTACGCCAGCGCAGAACACGACGCCGCGGGCCGGTACCTGGACGGCGCAAAGACCTATCGGCTGCACCTGCCGCCGGACATCCCGGCGAAGGACTTCTGGTCGGTGCTCGTGTACGACCCCCAGACGCGGTCGATGCTGCAGACCGACCAGCAGTTCCCGAGCCTGAGCAGCCAGAAGGAGGACCTTGTCGTCAACTCCGACACGTCGGTGGACGTCTACTTCGGCCCGGAGCCTCCCGCCGGCAAGGAGAGCAACTGGATACAGACGATTCCCGGCAAAGGGTGGTTCGTCTTCCTGCGACTTTACGGCCCTCTCGAGCCCTGGTTCGACAAGACCTGGCGGCCGGGGGAGATCGAGATGGTCGATTGAGGCGGGCCCACGAAATGGCCATGTGGCTTCAACTTTGAGGTGCACCACCTCCGTTCCCGACGCTCCCGCCTCTCACGGGCTCCGCACCGAGCTCCTGGCCCGCCGCGCTTCACTTGCCTGGAGGTGCACGCGGAGTCTTGCGCACGTATGTCAGGGGCCTGAGTCACCGGTTCGCAGTCCATGTGCGAACTTGATGCTGCCTCTGCGACGACGCGCGACGAGCTGCGAGGGCATAACTGGACAGGTCTCCAACTTCCGAGAGGAAGCCCGACGCCTTGTCGCGCAGATCTCGGGCCGCCGACAGAGCGGCCGCATCCCGCCGCGCATGTGTGGACTACAATCGAACGATGTCTACGCCAATCCTCGCCACCAAGCTCTCTGTCCCGCCGTCGCGGCCCAACGCGGTTCTTCGTTCCCGCCTGATCGAACGGCTGGACGAGGGTCTGCAGGGCAGGCTGATCCTTGTCTCTGCCCCGGCCGGCTTCGGCAAGACCACGATGATCAGCGAGTGGGCGGCCGGTTGCAGGCGTCTTGAACCGGAGGTCCGTCCTGCCTGGCTTTCCCTGGACGAAGGGGACAGCGATCCGGCGCGCTTCATGACCTACCTCGTCGCCGCTCTGCAGACGGTTGCGGCGGATGTTGGGGAAGGGGCGCTCGGCATGCTCCAGTCTCCCCAGCCGCCACCGACCGAAGCGGTGCTGACGGCCCTGCTCAACGAGATCACGACTCTCCCGCACGGAGTCGTCCTCGTCCTCGACGACTACCATGTCGTCGACTCCGAACCGGTGGACCATGCTCTCGCGTTTCTGCTGGAGCATCTGCCGCCACAGATGCACCTGGTCATAGCCACGCGGGAGGATCCACATCTACCCCTGGCCCGGTGGCGTGCTCGGGGGCAACTGACCGAACTGCGCGCGGCCGACCTGCGCTTCACCCCCTCCGAAGCCGCAGAGTTCCTCAACCGGGTCATGAGCCTCGACCTCTCGGCAGAGGACATCACTGCCCTGGAGACCCGCACCGAAGGATGGATCGCCGGCCTGCAATTGGCGGCGCTCTCCATACAGGGGCGGTCAGATGCCGCCGGCTTCATTCGAACCTTCGCCGGCAGCCACCGTTTCGTGCTGGACTACCTGGTCGAGGAGGTTCTTCAGCGCCAGCCAGAACGCGCGCGCAGCTTCTTGCTGCAGACCGCCATTCTCGACACGTTGTGCGGTGCTCTGTGCGATGCCGTCACCGGGCAGAAGCATGGCAAAGGGACGCTCGAGCGCCTGGAGCGCGACAACCTGTTCGTCGTCCCGCTCGATGAAGAGCGTCGGTGGTATCGCTATCACCACCTCTTCGCCGATGTCCTGCAAGCGTACTTGCTCGAGGAACAGCCGGATCATCTGCCCGCTCTGCACCGCCGAGCGAGCGAGTGGTACGAGGAGAACGGTTCGCGATCCGACGCGATCCGTCACGCCCTGTGCGCCAAGGACTTCGGGTGGGCGGCCGACCTGATCGAGCTGGCGGCGCCCATGACGGAGGACACCTCCCAGGCCGCCACATGGCTCAAGTGGGCCAGCGCGCTGCCGGACGAGCTGATCCGCTCTCGGCCTGTGCTCGGCGTTTGGTTTGCCTGGGCATTGATGGGCAGCGGAGAGCTGGAGACCGCCGAGGCCTGGCTGCGGGAGGCCGAGCGCTGGCTGAAGCCCGGCACGAGCGAGCCGAATGGCGTTGTGGACGAAGACCAGCTTCGGTCTCTGCTGGCGACCATAGAGGTGGCCCGTGCCTACAACGCCCATTCGGTCGGGGACGTGCCCGGCACCGTGAAACACGCTCAGCGGGTGCTCGAGCTCCTGCCCGAAGGAGACCATGTCAGGCGCCAACAGGCGACGGCGCTCATAGGGTTGACGTACTGGGCCAGCGGCGACCTGGAAGCCGCCGACCGGGTCTTCGTCGACTACAGCGCGAGACTGCTTGCGGCCGGCAACATCCCCGACGCGATCAGCGCCATGACTGTCCTGCCTGA
>JBAXRL010000615.1:0-2575 GCA_037131205.1 Actinomycetes bacterium
AGGCGGTCGAGGATGGCTCGAGCGGGATCGGTCTCGAGATCGGACCGCCGAATCTCCCACGGGGCCCACGGAACGACTTGCTCGCGCCGAAGGATCCCGGCCTCGACCAGGCGCTTGATCGTGGTGGGGCTCGCGCCGGATTCCTTAGCCGCCTCTCCGAGGGAGAGGATCGCAGGGTCGCGTTTGGAGCGCTTCTGCCCTGCGATCGAGTGGTTCCTCCTCGCAGTCGCAACCCGGTCCTCGCTCCATCGCTTCCCTTTGCCCGTGCGGCGGCCGAGCTTTGTCAGCACGCGCGCGATCTCGTCGTCTCCGTACCGAACGGCCAAGCGACGAATGACGTCGAGATCGTCGAGCGAGGTCCCTTGCCCGACTCCCGAGCGGGGCTTCTCCATTTCGAAAGACGAGTGGCTCCCTCCCTTCCAATGGATCACGAACGACAGTCGGTCCCCATCCCCGATTGCACTGACGACGATCTCTTCGACCACAGTTCTGACGATTCTCTTCCGGAGCTCAGCCCCGCAGTCCGGGCTTCCCCACACTCGGTCGAAGTCCTCGCCCAATTGGCAAAGCCGGCGGCGATCCTCCTCGCTCGGCGGCGCCTTCGCTGGCGGGATGCTTGCAATGTCGTTCCTGGCCCGTTCAACCTCTTCGAGCTTGCCGTTCCAGCGACGCTCGAGCTCGGCCGCCACCAACCGGTTTCGCGCGTCGACCTCGTTGTATTGCTCGAACGCCCGATCCCGCTCGTACTCGAGCTGGCGGAGCTTGCGCGAGAGAGGCTCTCGCCGGTCGTCGTCTGTCGAGCTCAGGCGGTCCGCCGCTTCGAGACTGGCCTCGACACCGAAGGGCGAGATGACCCCCAGCAGCTGCTTGGCAAACGCCCGGTCCACAGTGCTCCCCCCGAAGCTCAAGCAATAGCGCCCTCCCTTGTCGTAATCCCCCTTGCACAGATACCGGGCTGCCGTGCCGCTTCGACCCCAGTAGGCGACGTGGAGCTTCCGTCCGCAGCGACCGCATCGGAGGATCCCGGTCAAGAGGCCGTTGCCACCTCGAACGACCGTCACGGTCTCGTCCGACTTCGAGGCGATCGCAGCTCGACGAACGATCCGCTGGTTCTCCTCGTACCCCTTCCAGTCGAGAAATCCCTCGTGGTGGCCTGGGAGAAACACCTCGCACTCTTCCGGTCGCCGAAGCCGGCCGCTCTTCTTCACCAGACGTCCCCCGACGAGGTTGGTCTCGGTCGGCCGCCGCCCGAAAACATACGCCCCCGCGTAGAACGGGTTGCGAAGCACCTCGCCGACAAACGACTGGGTCGGAAGCTGCCACGCGATCGCCGTCTTCCCTCCCCGAGCCTTGTTCACGGGCAGCTCGACCCCTTCCTGATGAAACCAAAGAAACGTCTGGCGGATCGTCTCGGTCTCACGGAACTTCCGAAAGAGGAGAGCCATGGCCTCTCGAACCCGCTCGTCGGGGTCCTTGACCACTTTGCCGGTCTCGTCCAGAACGTAGCCCGGCGGCAGCAGCCGAATCAGCTCGCCTCTCCGAGCCTTCAGACGCATCCCCTCCCGCAGGCGCAACTTCAGCACCTTCAGCTCCACGACGCTCAGCGTCCCCTTGATGCCGAGCATGAGCTGATCGTCGAGGCACTCCGGGTCGTAGATGCGCTCCGCATCGCCGAGCAGCGTATCAAAGACCTGGCAGACTTCGAGCAGACGGCACCAGTCCCTGTCCGTTCGAGACAGTCGCGACATCTCCCGGCTCAGAACCACTCCGACCTCTCCCATCGCGACCGAGCCGAGAAGGCGCTCGAACCCGACGCGTGCGGCGGCACCGGCCGAGGCGCTCGAGCCCAGGTCGCAGTCGATCACCTCAACGTTCGACCACCCGAGCTCCCGCGCGCGATCGACCATCGAGTACTGGAGCCGCTGACTCTCCAGGTTCTCGCGAACCTGCTTCTCCGAGGACTGGCGGAGATAGACGATCGCCTTCCGCGCCAGCAGCTCGGGGCGAATCTTGTTTCTGTCGTTCACTTCTCTCATGACTCCTCCTGCCGTCCGCCTCGAACACGCTCACGATCGCGTCGGCCAGACGTGCGATCAACGCCTGGCGTGCAGCCGGCCCCCAGGCCGCGGACACGTCCTCAGGCTCCGGCTCCTCGGCGAGCGCGAGCTTCAGCTGTCTCACCATCCCCTCCTTGGCCACGCAGCGAGCGGGGCCCAGCGAGGGTATCGGTCTCGGAGCCAGCTGATCGCTCTGGACCCGCGAGAACGCCACGGAGCAGGATCCATACGGCCAGCAGGCACGTGACGCTCGGCAGCCCAGGAGCGGTAAGCGCGGCCGACGCCGCATCGTTGCGGAGCATCCAGGAAGGGACTTTCAAATGACGTCCAGTCGGATCGATGACTGTTATTGCGCCGTCACCCAGTCTGGGCGCGGAGACCACTTCCAGGTCCAGTCCGACCAGCGGATGGAATGGGTAGTGGACGTGAACCTTCGAACTTATGGTCTTTCGCCGGTGGGTGTCTACACCCCCACGTTCACGCGCTCGTCACCCGCGGAGGCTGGACCGCTTCCGGCC
>JBAXRL010000616.1:0-2571 GCA_037131205.1 Actinomycetes bacterium
GACAGGATCCTGTTCAGCTGCGACTTCTTCGGCTCGCACTACGCGACCAGCGACATCTTCGCCGACAAGCACGAGGTCTACGACGGCGCCAAGCGCTACTACGCCGAGATCATGATGCCGTTCGGCGCCCAGGTGCTGAAGAACATCGAGAAGGTGACGCAGTACCCGGTCAGGATCATCGGCCCCAGCCACGGGCCCGTGTACGACGACCCGGGGTTCATCATCGAGGCCTACCGCGACTGGGCCGGCGGCGAGCCGCAGAACATCGTCTGCCTGCCATACGTCACCATGCACGACAGCACGCGGCTCATGGTGGACCACCTCACGGCAGCGCTCACCGACCGCGGCGTGGCCGTGGAGCGCTTCGACCTCACCACGCTCGATGCCGGCGAGCTGGCCAGCTCGCTGGTCCACGCCGGCACGATCGTTCTGGGGGCGTGCACGGTGCTCACCGGCCCGCATCCCCTGGCCGCCTATGCGGCCTTCCTCGCCAATGCGCTCAGGCCGCGCGCCAGGTTCGCCACGGTCATCGGTTCCTACGGCTGGGCCGGCAAGACCGTCGAGACGCTGGTCGGCATGATGCCCAAGCTCAAGGTCGAGCTGCTCGACCCGGTGATGGTCAAGGGCCTGCCGCGCGCGGCGGACTACGCCGCTCTGGATGCCCTCGCCGACACCATCGCCGAGAAGCACGCGGACCTCGCGCCGCGCAACTTCGCCGATCTCACGGTCTGCCGCATCGAGCAGTGACAACGCGCAGCTGAGGCGCACGCCGTGCTGACCGTCGTTCTCGGCCTGGGGTCGGCGCTCGGCTATGCCATGCACGACTTCCTGATGGTCAAGGTCGTGCGCGCTGCCGCCGTCTGGACGGCGCTCACCTGGTCGATGGCTGTGGGGGTCGTCATCCTGGTGCCGCTCGCGCTCGTGCTGAGCGGCCCGCCCAGCGGCTCCGCCGAGTGGCGGGCCGTGGCCTTCGCCACCGCCAGCGGTGTCTGCGAGGCCGCCGGGCTCGGCGCTCTGCTCCGCGGGCTCGTCGTCGGGAACCTCTCGGTGGTCACGCCGCTGGCGTCCCTGAGTGGCGGCTTCGTCGCCGTGATCATGATCGCCCAGGGCGAGCCGCTGCCGGCGTTTGCCCTCGTGGGGCTGCCGCTGGCCGTGGTCGGCGGCCTGATGGCATCGATGGAGAAGGCGCCGAAGGAGGAGCTGTTCGGGCCTGACGTGGGCGCCGCGAGCGTGGGGAACGCCGCGAGCGTGGCGTCCGGCGCGGCAGCGCCGGCCCGCCGCACCCGCGCCACCGCCGGCGCCGGCTGGGCGCTGCTCTCGTCGGCGCTCTTCTCGGTCACCGTGTTGCTCTTCGTCGAGGCCGGCGCCCTTCACCCGGTGGCCCTCGCCGCCTACGGCAGGTTGGGGACGATGCTCGTGCTCGTGCCGGCCGCGCTTCTGCTGGCCGGCCTGAGGATGCCGCGCGCCCTCGTGCGCCGCTCCGTCTACGCGGGGGTCTTCGACGCCGCCGCGTTCGTGGGGCTGGCGGCGGCGATCAGTGTCGGCCCGGTGGCCATCGCCTCTGTGACCTGCGCGCAGGGCGGTACCATGGCCGCGATCCTCGGGCTTGTGGTGCTGCGCGAGCGGCTCTCGCGCGTGCAGATCGCCGGCGTGGCGCTCACCTGCGTGGCGGTGGCGCTGCTGGCGAGCGGGTAGCGGCGGGCGGCTGCGCCCGCGCCGCCCGCGCGTCGTCGCGGACCGGCGACCGGGGCTCCGATAGACTGGCCGTATGCTGACCGTCCTCACCGGCCTGCTGGCGTCCCTCTCGTACGCGAGCAGCGACATGTTCTCGCAGCGCGTGACGCGCGAGACGCGCCCGCTCACGCAGATGGTCTGGGTGCTCGTGACCGGCGTGATCGTCGTCCTTCCGATCGCGCTGCTCGTGGACGGGCTTCCCGACGTCGGCGAATGGCGCGGCGCCGGGCTGGCTGCGCTCGCCGGCGCCCTCTACTTCGGCGCCCTCTTCTGCCTGCTGCACGGCCTGCAGGTCGGCGACCTCGGCCTGATCTCGGCGCTCACGTCTCTGCAGGGCGCCTACGTCGCCGTGGTCGTGATCGTGCTCGGCGTGCCCGTCACGCCGCTGGTTGGCGTGGCGCTCGTCCTCTGCGCCGGCGGCGCGGTGCTCACGTCGTTCGAGGGTCGCGCCAAGTCCACGCGGGGCGCTCTGTGGGCGCTCGCCGCCGGCGTCCTTTTCGCCGGCGTCATGCTCTGCTACGCCTACGGCGACATCGGCTGGCTCTCGCAGTCGGCGATCTCGCGATCTGTCTCGCTGGTGATCGCGCTCCCCGTCGCGCTGTTCACCGGTAGCGTCGCCGTGCCCAAGCCGATGCGCGTCCGTGCCGTGGGCGCGGGCCTGCTCGAGCTCGGCGGCGTCTTGCTGCTCACCATCGCCTTCGCCTTCGGGCCGCCGACGGTCGCCGGCGTGACCACCACCCAGTTCGGTACCTTCGCCGTGATCCTCGGCTTCATGCTCCTCCACGAGCGCCCGAAGCCGAACCAGTGGGCGGGCATCGTCTGCACGATCGCCGGCGT
>JBAXRL010000617.1:0-2570 GCA_037131205.1 Actinomycetes bacterium
AGCCGCGGCCTCGCCAATGGAATGGCCGCCTGCGACGGTGGCCGATCGCAAGCCCGCGGATGATGTCGTCGCGGACTTCGTAGATGACCGTGTGCGGGAACGTGGGGGAGGGTGAGTCCTCTGACGCCGCGCGCCACCTCCGCTGTCGCCTCCGGATAGTGGCGGATGCGCGCGGTCGCCGCGGCCGAGCGGGCGGCTATGCACCCGTCGGGCGCGCTCTTCGCGACTCACCGGCGCCTGAGCGACGGGGATGGTCGCAGGCGGTCATTCTGCGAGGCGCTCCTCCCACCTGGCCGGATCGCGCGGCGAGACTCACCGTGGACCACGGGGAAGCGCTCGGGCATGCAGGCGACCCCGGCGAGACTGACGTTTACGGCGCAGAGGAACCCGGTACCGAGGCTCGGAGCGACAGCTCTCTCGGCACGGGTCAGATTGACCGTCACGCGGCGCTCTCCGTCTCCCACTTCAAGGGCTGGATGGGCCTTCCCGCTCAGCCGTGTCTTTCAGCCGCTTTCGCCAGTAGAAAGGTCGTCGTTTCTGGTGAGCACACGCCACGATTCGGATTCGATCTGGATAGACGGCGTAGACCAGATCGTAGGGAAACCGCCACAAGGCCCTCCGCCGCGCTCTCCGTCCGATTCGCCGGGAAGCCTCGGGGTTAGTCAGAATCTGGTCGAGGGCTCGTTCCACTTCCACGAGCAAGTCCGCACCAAGGCCTGATTTACGCACCTCGTAGTACTGCGCGGCCTCAGTGATCTCCGTCTCGGCATCGGGATGGAATCCGATCCGCTTCACGAGATGGCGGCTCGCGCGCGGAGAAGCACTTCGGCAGCCGGGATCTCAGTGACCAGCCCTTGCTCCAGCTCATCCAAACGGCGCTCCGCCTCCTCTGCCCACAACGCCTCAACCTCAGCTTCGGACAGATCGTCGAGGCTCTCGACGATCCACCTTGCGAGGGTAGCGCGGTCCTTCAGATCCAGCTTCTCTATCTCGGCTTCGATTTCTTTGATGCTCATATGGCTCTCCTTCGGTGTTCATAGCCATATCGCCATTTCCGGCCGGCCCCACCAGGATTCTGCAATCTGTGCAAGACGTTCGACACAGCTGCCCTCCTCATCACAGGACAATAGCACTGTGCCCGGACGGATGGGATGACAGTCTGCGAGCGCCGGCTCACAGGCGATCGGTGGGGCGCTCGCTTCGGTCACAGGGGCCAGCCGCGCTGCGAGCAGTTCGCGGACGAGCCCGGGACGTGGCAGTCCAGGAATGGCCATGCTCAGGTGGGCGCACCCGAGGCCGCCGCCCTGGTTGTCCTCCGCGGCTACGGCGACCAGAACCTTGCCCGGCCAGCGGCGTCAGCGGCTCTCCGGCGCCGGGCGGTTGCCGCCGATGTAGCCCTCGTCAAGCTCGACGCCGTCGCCCAGCGGCCAGATCGCGACGAACCACTTTGCGCCGGGCGAGACGTCGCGTGCAAAGAAAGACCCGGCACCCGGCGGCGCAGATGGGCGTGTTCGCTGCTCCCCGAAGCCTCGAGAGAGTGTCCGACCTGCGAACGCAGCACTCAGTCCGCTGGCGGCGGCTCGACGAAGTGGCTCGACGAAGCGCACGCCGGGGAGGCCGCGGAAGTGCTCGTCGTGGGTCCACACCTCCGCCCCGCGGTGCCCCCGCTCCGCGCGAGGATCAGAGGTCGAACAGCCGCGCGGACCGAGCTTCGTGTTCGGCGACGGCGGCGCGCCACACCTCGTGCGAGGCGCTCGTTGGCACGCCGAACTCGTCGGCCAGAAGCAAGACCGCGGCCTCGAGCGTCGGCCGCTGACAAGGGAAGTGTACGCGGCCGAGGGGCTGCTTGGGCCTCAGCACGCCAGGATGGCGCAACGTGCCGTCGATGTGGAGGTGGCCGCGCGGCGCGTTCGCCGCGGCGCTTCGCGCCCGCGAGTAGTCCGCGCGGAACACCCATGAATCGTCGTCGATGGCGTTCTGGTACTGCCACGTCAGGGCCTGGACTCTCAGCTGCCTGCCCGCGCGCGGGTCGAGGTCCAGCCACGCGACGAGCCGCAGGTAGCGCCCGTCCGTGAGCCGGATTGCGCTGCCGCCCCGAGGGTCGTGGCCGCCGGTGAGCGCCCAGGCGTCTGAATTCGCCGTTGGGCGTGAGAGACGAATCGCGGCATCCTTGTGCGCGACGGTCAGGCGAAAGAGGAGGTTGACGTAGCGCTCGAAGTGAGCGAGCGCCTCGCGGCCACCCGCCAGGCGCCCGTCACTCGCCTTGCGCAGCGAGGCGACGGTGGATGACCAGTCATGAGGTAAAGACGGGGTCATCCTTGGGCAGCATGGCGCAGAACGCGTAGGCCTCGAGCATCTGGCTGAAGTGGCGCAGGTCACCGGCGGCGAAGTTGCGGAAGATATCTGCGGGGTCGTGCCCCTTCTCGAGGCTCTTGAAGCGCACGAACTCGACGATCTCGTCGCGGGTGTAGACGCAGGTCTTGGTGGGTTGCATGGGGCACCTCCTCATCGTGCTTCCCCAGAGTAGCACGTCGCCGGCTGGCGGCAAGGTGGACATATGGCGGCGGCGG
>JBAXRL010000618.1:0-2569 GCA_037131205.1 Actinomycetes bacterium
AGCTATCCCCTCACGCTCATCGCCGTCGCCGTGTGCAGCGCCGGGGTGGCCGGCTACCATCCCGAGGGCGCGCGCTGGGCGCGCCACGCCTCGAGCAGCCGCGTGACCGCCGACATGAGCGTCTTCTCGGTGGGCGGCGGCCTCGGCTACGCGGTCGGCCCTCTCGTCGTGGCCGCCGTGCTCGCGCCCCTGGGCCTGCACGGCACAGTGGTCATCGCCCTCATCCCGATCTCCGCGGCGGCGCTCGTCGCGGTCGCCGTGCGTCGCTTCCGCCGGAAGCCGCTGAGCGCGCACGCGCGGCACGGGCACGCGCAGGCGCGCGGCTCGGAGTGGCGCCCGTTCGCCATCCTTGTCGCGCTGTTCTGCGTGGCCAGCGGGGTCAGCACGGGACTGCTCACGTTCGTACCTCTATTCCTGGTCCAGGCGCGAGCGACCAGCCCCGCGGCGAGCAATGTGATGACCAGCGTGTTGCTCGCCGCAGCCGCGGCCGGCACGCTGCTCGGCGGCATCGGCGCTCATCGCTTCGGGCGCCGCCTCGTGATGATCGCGCCGCAGCTCGTCCTCGTGCCGGCGATCGCCCTGCTGCCCAGCCTGAGCTACGCGGCGATGATCCCGCTGGTGATCCTCATCGGGATCTGCGTGAACGCCAACGTGAGCGTCGCGCTCGTGCTGGCGCAGGAGTACCTGCCGGCGCACATGGGCCTCGCCACGGGCCTCACGATCGGCCTGTGCGGCGGCGTCGGCGGCCTCATCGTGGCCGCGCTCGGCCTGCTCGGCGACGCCGCGGGGCCGAGCGCGGTGCTCTACGCTATCGCGGCGCTGCCGCTGGTGGTCGCCGTGCTCGCCGCCAGGCTGCCGCGGCCGGCGGCCGCCCCGCCGGGGACCGTGTGGAGCCTGCGCGTCGAAGCCGGGAGCTGAGGGCGCCCGAGCGGATCGATGCCGCGGCCGGGGGGTCAGGAGGCCGCCGCGGGCGGGCCGCGATGCACGCTCCACCCCTGACTGTCGGCGATCTCAAGCGAGGCGCCGCTCGCCGTGGCCGCGATCGTGAAGAAAGCGCGCTCGGGCTTGCCGGGCACGTAGGCGAGCGCGCGATGGATGGACAACGTCATGTCGGGATCGAGGACGCAGACGTGAATGGTGATCGTCTTGGCGCGCGGCTCGACGGTCTTGCCGGGCGCCAGGTAGTCGCGCAGCTTGAAGGGATTGCTGAGCCGCGAGATCGCCGCATCCAGGGTGCGCAGAAGCCCCTGCAGCGTCGCGCTGTTGACGTTGCGCACGACGTGGAACCAAAGCGCGTCGGGTTGCTCCGCGAGGATCCTGGCGACATCTTCCCTGATGCTCTCATCGATCTCGGACTTGCCCGAGCGACCCCCCGACTTGAACTGCACGGCCAGGGCCGGACCGTCGTGGGCCTGCCGATAGAGCGCGAGATCCATCAGCGCGCGCTGGGCCTTGGCGGCGCCGCGCTGCGCGGAGCGGTACGAGAGCCTGGTCGGCGCCTCGGCGGCGATCGCCCACGGCTCGGCGTCCGCGTCGGCGAGCAACGCGGCCACAAAGGCCAGCCGCGCCTCCTGCTCGCCGACGCGCCATTCGCGGCCCTTCAGAGGGAAGATGACGCGCGGCCACGGCGCGTCCGCCGCGCCCAGGGCGAAGCGATAGCCGTCCCAGAGGATGTGGTCGGCGCGCCGGCACAGCGTCTCCAGCCGGCGCCGATCGATCTCGCCTGACAAAGCGGCGGACGGGACAGCGTCGGCGGGCGTGTCGTTCATGGATCCCCCTCGTTCAGTCCTTGCCGTGAATGGCGTCGTCCACGTCACGACGCCGCGGCGAGCTGCTCGACCTCCGACGATGTGGCAAGCGCCGCCCTGGCCCCAAGCCCCCTGGTGGCCAGCGCCCCGCCGGCCGCCGCCAGCCTCACCGCATCCTCAAGACCGCGACCTGAAGCCAGCGCCCAGGCAAGCGTGGCGCTGAACGCATCGCCGGCCCCGGTGGAGTCGACGACCTCGACGCCGAAGGCCGCTTGCCGAACGGTCGGCTTGCCGCTCCGGTAGAGAGAGGCCCCCTCGCGACCCCGCGTGACGACGACCGCGGCCGCGCCCCTTTCCAGGAGCTCTTCGGGGCGCGCGACGCCCAGCCCGGCTACTTCGTGCTCGTTCGGCGTGAGGACATCGCAGAGTTTGAGCAGTTCGTCGCTCACAGGCCGCGCCGGCGCGGGGTTGAGGACAAAGCCGCAAGCCAGCTTCCGGGCGGCGGTGGCGGCGGCCTGCACAGCCTCGAGGGGCGCCTCCAGGCAGGCAAGGACCACGCCGCCCGGCTTGGCGACAGCATGCAACGCCCGCGTCACCGCGTCTGGATCCAGCTCCGCGTTCGCGCCGGGCGCAACGGCGATCATGTTCTCGCCGTGGTCGTCCACCATGATGGCCGCCAGGCCCGTGGCTTGCCTGCTCAGTCCGACGTGTGAGCAATCGACGCCGAGGCCGCGAAGGCTGCCCACGGCCTCCTCACCGGGAGCGTCGTCGCCCACCCGGCCGACCATCCAGGTCCGGGCTCCCAGGAGGGCGGCCGCGGC
>JBAXRL010000619.1:0-2564 GCA_037131205.1 Actinomycetes bacterium
GAAGATCGAGTTCGACTACATGGAATGGGGCATGGAGCGGATGGCGCGCGCGCAGGGCGTCGTCGACGACCCCGACTACCCCACCTGGCTCGCCAACGCCTGAGCGCGGCGCGCCGACGAGAAGGGGGGCGGGCGCCGTTGGCGCCCGCCCCCCTTCTCGATGCACTCTCATCCTTAGGTCGAGCTTGAGGCTTCTTACTGCGCCCCGCTCGGTGGCGCCGCCGCCACGAGCTGTTCCCCGGCGGCGACCTCTCCCCCCGGTGGCGCGGCGCCGGCGGCGACACTCTGGTGATACTCGCGCACGATCGCGCGGGCGTCGATGATCAGGCGGGCCATCGGGGCCGCCACCGCGGCGCCGAAGAAGCCGACCACGGTGGCGCCGGTCATGGTGAGCACGAACACCGCCGTGACCGGCAGCCTGATCGCCCCGCCGATGAAGAACACGCCGATGTGCGGGCCGACGAAGACCGTCGACACAAGGACTGCGATGAGGACGAAGAAGGCGGGCCTGGGGCCGGCGGCGCCGAGGGTGAGCAGCACCGCGAAGACGCCTGTCACCAGCCCGCCGACGTAGGGCACGTAGTTGCCGAGGAAGATGGCGAAGGCGATCACCGGCCAGCTCCCCACGCCGGTGATGAGGGCCGTGGCCCCGACGATGACGGCCTGCAGGGCGCCGATGCACGAGACGCCGGCCACGTAGCGCCGGGTGGTGAGCACGAGGCTCGCGGTGATCTGCAGGCCGACGTGCTCGGGGACGAAGAGCTGCCGTGACACCCAGCGCCGCACCATAGGGCCTTCCCAGAGAAAGAGGAAGGTGAACCCTGCCGCGAGGAACAGCGCCACGACCAGCGTGTACACGGCGTGGACGCCCCTGAGGGCGAACGGAACGGCTCCCGAGACCGCCCCGTGCTGGAGGGCCGCGCTCACGCTCTCAAAGCGGACCAGCGCGGCGTGAGCGGCGCCGCTTCCGCCCAGCCAGTTGTCGACATCGGTGGCGCCGGCCCTCAGCGTGTCCCAGATGTTCGAACCCTCATTGGCGACGATGGCCACGAACTGCCAGTCGAGAAAGACGAGCAGGCCGACGATGAGCAGGGTCACGACGAGGGTGCCGACGACGCGGGGGATGCGCCACGCGGCCAGCTTGCCCACGACGGGGCTCAGGGTGGCCGCCAGCACCATACCGACGACCGACGGCACCACGAGGCCGCTGAACCGGGCCAGCCCGAGGACGGCGAGGATGACGAGCAGGACGATGCCGAGCACCCACCAGCTGGCGCGACCGGCACGGGCCAGGCCCTCGTAGGGGCCGCGGGGGGCGGCGGGCGCGGGCGCGGTGGGCGCGGACGCGGTGGGCGCGGACGCGGCGCCCCGGGCGCCCTCGCCGCCCCCGACGCTTCCGACGCCCCCGACGCTTCCGACGCTCTCGGCGCTTCCGACGCTCTCGACGCTCTCGACGCTCTCGACGCCTTCAGGCATCATGCCGACCTCCTTCGTCGCGCGGCTCGATGGTCAGCGACTCCCCCGGATCGAGCAGCCGGACCTCCACCTCGGGCGCCTTCTCGGCGGCCATCGCGGCGAACGACTCCGGACGCTTGCGGGTCTTCTGGAACCAGGCGTAGGTCGCCTGCTTGCCGGCGTAGGCGGAACCGGGCACGTAGAGCGTCCCCCAGTGGATGGGCACCGCGATCCGCGGCCGCAGCAGCGCCAGCGCGCCGGCGGCCGTGCGCGGGCTGAGGTGGCGCCCCTCGGGCGGCCGCACCCCCCACGTCTCGATGGGCAGAAGGGCGACGTCGATGCGCTCGTGCAGATCCTCCATGCCGTCGAAGAGCGCCGTGTCGCCGGCGAAGTACACCGTGGACGAGCCCTGGATGATGAAGCCGAGCGGCTCCGTGGGCGGCGTCAGCACCCAGCGGCGGCGCGTGTGGCTGGCGTGCACGGCCAGCACATCGACGTCGCCGACGTGCAGGAGCGTGTCACGGCGCGTCTCGATGACGGTCCGGAAGCCGACCTTGTGGACGGTGCGCCCCACGAGCGGCGGCCCGATGACCACGGCCGACTTGGGCAGCATCTTCAATGACGCCGTGTCCAGGTGGTCGAGGTGCAGATGCGAGATGAGCACGGCGTCCAGGTGATGGCGCACGCCGGGATCGGGCAGCGGCCCGTAGCGCCGCAGCGCCCCGGTCCAGCGCTTCAGGGACGGGTCCGTGAGGATGCGCACGCCGTCCATCTCGATGAGCACCGTGCCGTGGCCGACGTAGGTCACGCGTGTAGGCTGAGACGTGGTCTGTATCGTCATGGCCGCACCACCCTCCTCGTGCCGCGCGCTCGCCCTGTCGCAGCCGGCCGTCGCCGTCGTTGCGTAGCTGGTTCACCGTATCAGTTTCCCTCGCGGCTTTCGCCACCCGCGGCCGATGAAAGTGGGGGTGCCCCCTCAGCCGGCGGCGGCGGCCGGATCCACGCCGTGCCCGTGGACTCCGCGCGGCGCGGCCGCCGCGGCCGCCCGCGCCGCCCGCCCGCGAGCCTGCGGAGCCGCCGAAGCGGGGGTAGCACTGTGAGGGAAGATA
>JBAXRL010000620.1:0-2562 GCA_037131205.1 Actinomycetes bacterium
CCTGAGGCCCTCGTGCTTGATCCACTCCTGGAGCTTGACGAGCTCGACCTGAAGCTTGTGGAGCTCGGCTTCGTAGGCCTCGAGGTCCATCTTCTTGTGGTGCGCGCCGGCGGCGTGTTCGAACTCGTCGGCGTTCTTCTTGGGCTTGGGCTTCTCGGCAGCCATGGAGCTCCCTCCGGCGCGGACTTCGCGGTCGTGCTCATCATAGTGCAGCGGCGGCGTCAACGGGAGTATGACTCTGCGAGCGCGGCCGCCGGGGCAGGGGCGGGCCGGGGCGCCGTCGCGGTCTCCCCGGCCCGCCCTGTAGTATCCTCCCTCGGAGCGAGCAGCGCGGAGCGGAGACCCTGTGGAGCTGTCCACCCATTCACTCGAGGCCGAGCTGGCCACGATCGCGGAGAGCGCCGAGCCCGGCCGCACCGCCCAGATCGCCATCCGGCACTGGGGCTGGGACGGCCGCGGCGGCGCCACGCTCGAAACCACAGGGCGCGAGCTCGGCGGCATCACCCGCGAGCGCGTACGACAGCTCTGCGAGCGCCTGGCGGCGCGCATCCGGGCGGCGGCGAACGCCGCAGGGACGGACGCGCACGCCGGCGGCCGCGGAGCGGGCCGTAAGGGCGCGGCCGGCGCGGCTCTCGCGACGGCCATCTCCGCGCCGGCCCTCGAGCGCGCCCTCCTGCAGGCCGCCACCGCCGCGCCCACCACGGCGCAGGACCTGGCGCGCCGCCTGGCCGACGAGCACATCGCGGCGCGGCCCTTCGACCCCGAAGGCCTTCTCACGGCCGCCGGCGTGCTCGGTCACGAGGCGCCGTTCATCCTGGACACGGTCAAGAACGTGCGCGTCGTCCTCCCCGACCCCCCCGACCCGACCATCGACACGGCTGAGGCGATCGCCGCCATCATCGACGTCGCGCGCGCCATCGTGCGCCGCGCCGGAGCGGCCCGGGTGCGCGACGTCACGAGCCGGGTGGCGGCGACCCTGGCCGTGTGGGTGGACGACGATCTCGTCACCGCCGTGGTCTCCGAGCCCAGGGACTTCGTCTGGCTGGAGCGGCGCAGCGGCTGGTTCCACCTGCCGTCGGTGGCCAAAAACGCCGTCGTGTCGCGGGTGCTCAAAGTGCTCAGCGTCGCGGGCCGGCTCGACCTCGCTGATCTGCACGCCGGCATCCGCCGGGACGAACGCATGAAGGAGCTCGTGATGCCGGAGTACATCCTCGGCAAGCTCTGCGAGCGCATCCCCGGCGTCGCCGTGGAAGACGGCCGCGTGTACGCGCGGGAGCCGATCCAACCGCGGGACGTGCTCGAGACCACCGAGCTGACGCTGGTGAGGATCCTGATGGAGCACGGCGGCTCCATGGAGCGGCGCGCGCTCGAGGCCCTGTGCCTGGCCGCGGGCATGAAGGCGTCGAGCTTCAACAACCGTATCGCCTACTCGCCGATCATCGCCGCGCGGGGTTACGGCCGCTACGGGCTGCGCGGCGACGGCTCCGCCGCGGGATCAGGGCGGGCCGGCGAAGCCGGCGCGGGGCCGGCCCGCGACGTCCCACGCCCCGGCGACATCAAGCACTTCCAACCACCGCGGCGGCGCTAGCCGGCCGCGCCCGCGGCAGGCCGGCGCGCGCGGCTGTACAATCTCCTCATGACGTACCTGCGCATCGCCGCCGTCGCCCTCACGATCCTGTTCGCGGCGCTCCTCATCTGGCTGTACGGCGTCAGGACGACGCTGATCTGGGCGGCCTGCATGGCGGCCTTCCTCGGGGTGCTCTACCTCGTCACCACGCCGCTGCGGCGGCGCCAGGAGCGCGCCCTGCGCGCCTTGGGGCGGGACCGCCACGGGCGTCCGCTTCCCGAGACCGTCGAGGAAGAAGAGGGCGACCGTCGCGCCGCCGCCGGCGAGCGGGGCCGCTGACGATGCCGCCGCAGGGCCGCTTTCCGTCCGTCGCCGGCGTCGCGCTGTCGGGCGAGCGCATGCGCTTCCCGGAGGACACGCTGGGCGCGCCGGCGCTGCTGCTGTGCGCGTACCGGCGCGGCGCCCAGGCCGACATCGACCGCTGGGCGGCGTTCGCCGCACGAGAGCTGCCGCGGCTCGCCGTCTTCGAGCTGCCCATCATCCCGGCGCTCATCTGGCGGCCCCTGCAGGGCCTGATCGACGGCGGCATGAGGGGCGGCGTCCCCCGCGGGCAGTGGTCCAGCGTCGTCACGCTCTACGAGCAGGGCGCGAAGGCGCGGGCGTTCATCGGCGACGGCGGCGGCGACAGGGCTCAGGTGCTGCTGCTGGACGCCGCCGGCGTGGTCGCCTTCCACGACGCCGGCGGCTTCCGCGAGAGCGGCGCCCGCAGACTGGCCGCGGCGCCGGCCGCCTCGGCCGGCGAACCCTGACGGGACAGGCCCTCAGCCGGTCCCGAGGAAGTCGGTGGCCAGCTCAGGGGCGACGATGGCCAGCAGGTCGGCCGGTGTGTCCGCGATGCGCTCCGCGCCGGCCGCCTCGAGCTGTTCTCTGTCGTGCCAGCCCCAGGCCACCCCGAGCGGCGTTGCGCCGGCGAGCCGCGCTTCGCGCATGTCGCC